>CAVCFM010000061.1:0-3174 GCA_963601305.1 bacterium
GTTGGGTAATCACCGTGACCCTCCACAGTGATCGTGTATACAAAATCGGACTGATCCGGGGTGGCATCCATGGCTTTTACAGTCTCAGAAACTAATACGTCATCGGTCGGCCAGTTGCCGTTCGGGGTGTAGGCGGTAATGTTCATCAGCTCTTTGCTGGTAAAGGTGTCAAAGCCCATCATGGAGAAAGCATTGTTGCGGCTGTAGAAAGTCGCGGTGTTGTTATGTACCACATGTGTGCCGTATCCGATTTTGGATAAATCGGAGGCAATGCTCTCGCAGTCGGTCTGTTTTAAAATCGTTTTGTACGGATACTCACCGGTTCCGAAATACTGCATGCTCATACCGGAGAGAACTTCAAACTCTGTGTTGGCTGTGCCGGCACCGACAACCGGAACGGTCAGGTAACCGGTGGAGTAGTTGCTCTCAAGCGCATGGAAGTTCGGGATCGGGTCCTCGGACATCTCCAGGAAATTTACTTCATAAGGGTCGCAGAAGGACTCTAATAATACGCAGATAATGTTTGGCTCGCTGTCTTTTGACACAGCTGTGTCGCTGCTTGCGGAATCCACTAAAGTGGTAATGGCATCCACGGTCTCCTCGGAGTAATCGGCAGGTTTATCCATACCGCGTCCTACCACGCTGGTGGAGAAGCCATATACAAAGCCGTAATCGGAATATCCCTGGGCAATGTTTGAAAAATAGGATGCTAAAATGTTAGAGCTCTGTGCAGCTGTGGTCGTGATTGGCAGACCAACTAAAAATAAAGTAGCAACGAGCACCGGGCCTAACACCATATGGCGTTTTCCCTGATATTTTGGTCCCTTTGCGAAAAAGAAGAACAAAAATACAAAGAAAGATACCACAACGCCAACAACAATCGTAGCCTCCTCGGCTGTAAAATAGTTCGTATTCTGCATTGCAAACAGGTCAGAGATACATTTCAGATCGGTGTAGCTAAACGGTGTGACGCGGTTGGATAAGATCAGACCGTTTACGGTTCCAAGGAAAATCCAGATACCGCTGATCAACACACGCATCTGTGCTCTGCACCGGAACAGATATACCAGTGAGAGAGAAGCAAAGATAATCAGGGCATTATATAAAAATGCCAGCGTGTGATTGCTTAAAAATGTAACGGTGCTGATGAAATCCCGTCTGGAGATCAGCTCAACAACGAAAATCAACATGCATGCCAACAGAAAATGGAATACAAGAGAGTATTTGTTTAAAAATGCGATTCTCTTATAATATTTTTCTGTGTGGGGTTTCTTTTTGGGAAGTGCTTCCCGGATGTGCATTATTACGTTTTTACATTTTGCAAGAATTGGCGAAAGCTTTTGCTTTGCTATTCGAAACTTTTCTTTCATCATAAATCCTCCCGAGTTATTTCGTATATACAACGGCATATCTGCACTACCGTATTTTGCTGTTTTACCGCCTGTAAAGGGCATGTAAAAAACACGTAAATCGATACTAACAAAATATAGCGTTTCCGGGGTAAAAAATCAATCGGGAAGATGTATAAAAAAGTCTTAAGATTTACTGAAATTCTGTTATTTATGAATAAAAAATGAACAAAATATGTCCAAATATGAACCTTCTTATTTTATAAACTTGTTAATTGCGTCATTGAGATCCTTTAAAACCTGCTCATCGCCGGTCTCTATCGCATCGACAAGACAATGGTTGATGTGGTCCTCTAAGATAATCTTTCCTATATTATTGATGGCGGAGCGGACCGCTGCAATCTGCACTAAGACCTCGCTGCAATCTCTGCCGTCCTCGATCATGGATCTGACAGATTCCATGTGACCGATGGCGCGGTTCATACGGTTTAAAACAGCCTTCGTGTTTGTATGCTGGTGCCCATGGGTATGTGTGGTGCCGTCAGCGTGAGTGTGTGTAGTGCCGTCAGCGTGAGTGTGCGTGGTGCCGTCAGCGTGAGTGTGCGTGGTGCCGTCAGCGTGGGTGTGGTTCTCAGACATCATGAAGCCTCCTTCTCTTTCGTATTTTATATGGCTAGTGTAACACATCGACGGAAAAATGCCAAATGCAATTGATTTTTACACAAAATGCATATATAATCGGTATAGATTCAGACCGATGAGGGTATATCTTACTATGAGGTATACCCTTTTGTATGTATAGAAAGGTACAGGCAGAGAAATGAATTTATTGGATATTATCGGTCCGGTTATGGTCGGACCTTCCAGCTCCCACACTGCGGGTGCGGTAAAAATCGGACGCGTCAGCCGCAAGCTTCTTGCGGAGCGCGTGGTGGATGCCAAAATATATTTTCATGGTTCGTTTCTGGCAACGGGAAAGGGACATGGTACAGATAAAGCGGTAGTGGCAGGGTTACTTGGCATGCAGGTGGATGACCCGGAAATCCCGAACAGTTTTGAGATCGCGAAAAAAGAGGGCATGACATTTTCGCTGGATGGCATTGACTTGGGAGATGCGCATCCGAATTCCGTGAAGCTGAACCTCACCGGCGCATCCGGCAGGACATTGGAGGTAATTGCAGCATCCATCGGCGGAGGCCAGATCCAGATCTGCCAGCTGGACGGACTGACTGCAAACTTCAGCGGTGATTATCCGACGCTGATCGTGCGCAATATTGACCAGCCGGGGCATGTGGCGGAGGTGACGTCGATGCTTGCCCACAAGTCCATCAATATCGCAACCATGCAGCTGTACCGTGCGAGCCGTGGTAACAATGCGGTCACCGTCATTGAATGCGATCAGGAAGTGCCACGGGAATCCATTGCGTGGCTGGAGCATTTGGCGGGAATCCTGAAAGTGTCATACCTTAGTCTGGCAGAGTCATAGAGAACTGGGAAGGATATCGTTTATGTATAAATCATTAGAAGAATTATGTAAACTCGAAGAGCAGGAACAGAAGCCGTTCTGGAAAATTGTACAGGAAGATGACTGCAGAGAGCAGGGAATTACACCGGAACAGGGATTTGCGCAGATGCGGAGCATGTATGAGGCAATGCAGTACGCAGACGAGCATTACGATGAAAAATTATTGTCATCGAGCGGACTTGTGGGAACCGAGGGAAGCAAAATGATGGCAGCCAGAAAAGCAGGCACATTGCTGTGTGGTGATTTCATCGGGAAAGTCATGGAGAAAGCGTTAAAGACAAGCGAGTCCAATGCCTGTAT
>CAVCFM010000062.1:0-5495 GCA_963601305.1 bacterium
GAGTTTCAAGACCGGCAAAGGCAGGAATTACTTTGAGAAAAGATTCGGGAAATACTAAGAACGGAAACAAAATAGTAGCGTTGGCCTGCTCAACAGGTGGACCAAAAGCATTGCAGAGTGTCATTCCATTTCTCCCTGAGAATCTGGATGCTCCGATGGTTCTCGTGCAGCATATGCCGGCAGGATTTACAAAATCCATGGCAGAGCGGCTCGATGAGATCAGTCCGATCCATGTAAAGGAAGCGGAAGAAGGAGATGTCCTGAAAAAGGGATGGGTTTATGTGGCACCGGGTGGCAAGCATATGGAGGTGAAAAAATCTCCGAATGGCTCACATGTGATCCGGTTGAATGACATGCCCGCGATTGGCGGTCTTAAGCCATGTGCCAATGTTACATATGATTCGCTGCGGGACTGTGGATACGATCAGGTTGTCTGCGTTGTGCTGACTGGCATGGGTGCGGACGGAACCAATGGAATCGTATCGCTCGCTAAGAGCAAACCGGTCTATGTGATCGCACAGGATGCGGCGAGCAGTGTGGTATACGGCATGCCAAAGGCGATTGCTGAATCAGGCCTGACGAACGAAGTGCTTCCTCTGAAAGATGTAGCTCAATCAATTATTAAGAATGTGGGGGTAAAATGAGATGGATGTAAGCCAATACCTTGAAATTTTTATTGACGAGACTGATGAACATTTACAGACTTTAAGTGATTGTATTATGGAACTGGAAAAAGATCCGGAGAACATGGATACGATCAACGAGATTTTCCGTGCAGCACACTCCTTAAAGGGTATGGCAGGAACCATGGGATTTAAGAGGATGCAGCATTTGACCCATGACATGGAAAATGTGTTCCAGGAAGTGCGCAGTGACAAGATTAAAGTCAACAGCGCCATGATCGACCTGTTGTTCAAGTGCCTGGACGCTATCGAGGCATATCTTAACAATGTAAAAGAAAGTTCCAGTGAAGGTACCGAGGACAACGAACTTATTATAAAAGAATTAAACGATTTTATCGCGACTGCAAACGGCGAGGCACCGAAGGCAGAACCTGCACCGGCGGCAGAGGCAGCTCCGGCAGAGAAGACCGGATTCGTGAAAAAATATTTTGATTTCGAGATCCCGGATGCTGAGAAGGAAAAACTCAAAGCGGCAGAGGATGCAGGACAGCACATTTACGGCATGACTGTATACATTCAAAAAGAATGTCTGTTAAAGGCAGCACGTGCATTCCTGGTTTTCAAAGCAGTGGAAGAGTTTGGACAGATTATCGTATACAATCCAACTTCACAGGAGATTGAAGACGAGAACTTTGACTGTGATTTCAGTTTCTTCTTCGTGTCCGAAGAGGGCTACGATAAAGTATGTGAAGCTACAAAGGCAGTTTCCGAGATTGAAGAAGTTATCGGTGAGGAAGTCAAATACGCAGATCTGGCTGCAAAACAGGAAAAGGCAGAGGTAGACGCAGCAGCGGTAGCGGCACAGGAGACACCGGCTGCAGAGACACCTGCACCGGCAGCAAGCGCAGCACCTGCACCGGCAGCGAAAGCAGCCGCTAAGGATAACAAGAAGCAGACCGTATCCAAACCGGTTACCAACCGTACGGTACGTGTTGATATTGAAAAATTAGACGCCCTGATGAATCAGGTATCCGAGCTTATTATTGCAAAGAACAGCCTGGTATCCATCAGCTCTACAGAGTCAGGAGATTTCCAGAACCAGACCTTCCATGAGCAGATTGAATATCTGGAGCGTATTACCACCAACCTTCATGAGTCTGTCATGAAAGTTCGAATGGTGCCAATCGAGAGCGTTGTGAACAAATTCCCGCGTATGATCCGTGACTTGTCCAGAAAGCTGAACAAGAACATGGAATTATATATGACTGGTGAGGAGACTGAGTTAGACCGTACTGTAGTAGACCAGATCGGTGATCCACTGCAGCACTTACTCCGCAACTCTGCCGACCATGGACTTGAGGATAATGAGACACGTATTTCCCGTGGCAAACCGGAAGTGGGAACCATTTTCCTGAATGCATTCCAGGAAGGCAATAACGTTATCATCGAAGTTGGTGATGATGGTAATGGTATCGACGTGGAGGCTGTTAAGAATAAAGCGATTGAACGTGGCGTCATTACTGAAGAGCAGGCAGAGTCCATGAGCCAGAAGGAAATCGTAAATCTTTTGTTCCTGCCAAGTTTCTCTATGGCAAAGAAGATTACCGATATCTCCGGTCGTGGTGTTGGACTTGACGTTGTAAAATCCAACATCGAGCAGCTCGGTGGTGATGTAGAAGTTAAGACAAAACTTGGCGAGGGAACCACATTTACCGTTCGCCTGCCACTTACACTGGCAATTATCCAGGCATTGATGGTTGAGGTAAGAGATGAGAAATATGCGATTGCGTTAGGTTCTATCTCCAATATTGAGGATATTCCTGCTAACGAGATCAAATACGTTGAGGCGAAGGAAGTGATCCATCTGCGTGGCAAGGTAATTCCGCTGGTTCGTCTGGATCAGGTGCTTGACATTGAGCCAAAAGAGGAAGAGCCGGAGAGCTATACCGTAGTTATCGTCAACAAGGGCGACAGCCAGGCCGGTCTTGTGGTGGACAACCTCATTGGACAGCAGGAGATCGTTATCAAATCACTGGGTAACTACATCAACAACAACAGTAAAATTATCAGTGGCGCTACCATCTTAGGAGATGGCGAGGTTGCCTTAATCTTAGATGTAAATACATTAATGTAAGGGGGTAGCGGACATGGAAAACAATAGTCTTGATGTAATTGAAAAAGAATACAAACAGTATATTGTAGTTATGGTTGGAAGTGAGCAGTACGGTATTGATATTAATTATATTGACAATATCGTGCGTATGGCTAAAATTACAAGAGTTCCAAAGTCCCAGCCATATTTTGCAGGAATCATCAATCTGCGTGGTGAGATAGTTCCGGTTATGAGCATCCGCAAGAAGATGGGATTAGAGGCAGATACATTTACCAATGCAAGCCGTATCATCATCTTAAAGCTGGAGGAAAAGGGCTTACTTGGAATCATTGTAGATGAGGTAAAAGAGGTCGTAAATCTCAGCGAGGACGAGATTGATAAGACATCTAACAAGGGCAAATTCATCAACGGTGTTGGCAAACACGGAGATGATCTGATCTCTCTGTTAGAGCTCAATGTGATTATTGACGATACGATTTAACAGATTTTTTTATACAGAGTTAGTGGGATCAGACGGTCTCACTAACTTTTGTGTCAGTTGTGATATATGCGAAGTGAACAATGACATGAGAGGAGAAGGACGCCGCGATGAGTAATATGACATTGGAAGATGTAAATGATAAATATTTTGATGTCTTAAAGGAATTAGGAAATATCGGAGCAGGCAATGCTGTATCGGCAATTGCCAATATGCTGGGCATGATGATTGACATGAAGGTTCCGAATATCCGTATGATGGAAGTAGCCAAATTAGGAACTGCAGTGGGAGCGGAGGACGACACGATTGTCGGTATCTTCCTGGAAGTGTGCGATGATATCGAGGGAAGTATGATGTTCCTCTTAGATATTCCGTCCGCAAGATATCTTGTAAATAAACTAATGATGACAGATGCTCCGGCAGATAAAACATTTGATGAGATGGAATTGTCTGCCTTAAAGGAAATCGGTAATATTATTGCAGGATCATATCTCTCGGCGTTGTCTTCCCTGACGAACCTTGTGATTGCACCATCTGTTCCGTATATAGCAGTAGATATGGCAGGGGCAATTCTTAGTGTGCCGGCAATCCAGTTTGGACAGTTTGGTGATAACGCACTGTTAATCCAGACAGAAATCTGTGCAGACATTTCAATCAATGGGTATTTTATATTAATGCCTGAGCAGGATTCCTACGAGAAGATATTAAAATCTTTAGGAATCGCATTATAAGGAGAGATAAGTATGAGCCAGGTAGTGAAAGTTGGCATGGCAGATCTGAACATCTGTAAGGCACCGGATGTCATTACGACATTGGGTTTGGGCTCTTGTATTGGTCTTGTTCTGTATGATCCGGTAACTAAAATCGGAGGTATGGTGCATTACATGCTTCCGGACAGCACAAAAGTGCGTAATAACAGCAATATTGCCAAGTTCGGAGATACAGGAATACGTGAATTGTTAAAGCGTGTGGTAGCGGCGGGCGCCAATAAAAATCGCCTGGTAGCTAAGATTGCAGGTGGAGCCAGGATGTTTGAGGTGAGCGGTCTGTCAGATGTTGGAAATATCGGAGCCAGAAATGCCGAGACCGCAAAAGCGGTATTAAAAGAGCTGGGAATTCGTTTGGTGGCGGAAGATACAGGACTTAATTATGGTAGAACGGTTGAGTTACATTGCGAGACGGGAGAGTTTTATATTAAGTCCGTTGGAAAGCCTGTCAAAATCATATAATCGTTATGTGACTGGGAAAGACCAGAAAGGTTTGGATTTTTAATATGAAGACAAAATCAGTGCCTGCACTCATTATGCTGCTTGCCGGAGCAATTGCCTGTATAGCCGGCATCGCATCACATTTGGATGTGGCAGGGTTTGTGAAGATGCTCTTAATAGTTTTGATTGTGTTTTACCTGTTGGGATGCATCGTGAAGATGATTTTAGATAGTAACTTTAAAACAGAAGAAAAAGAGACCACGGATGGTGAGGCTGAATCAGAGCAGGGAGAGACAGAAGAAAACGCAGAAGAGAACTCTGAGGCAGACGGGGAAGATGAGCACAAGGATGAATAAATACTAGAAAACTAGAACGTGGGGGCCTCCTATGAAAGCGGTTGAAAGAGAAAAACTTTGGGCGGAATATTCCAAAAATCCATCCCAGGAGTTAAGGGAAAAGCTTATCATCGAGTACGCGCCGCTGGTAAAAGTAGTGGCGGGACGCTTGAGTATGTATCTTGGATACAATGTTGAGTATGATGATCTGGTAAGTTACGGCATATTCGGATTGATCGATGCGATTGATAAGTTTGATCTGGGAAAAGATGTCAAATTTGAAACATATGCGAGTCTGCGTATCCGGGGAGCTATCTTAGACCAGATACGCAAGATGGACTGGATACCGCGGACGGTCAGACAGAAGCAGAAAAAAATGGAAGAGGCTATACGGACGGTGGAGACACGGACCGGGAAAAATGCTTCTGATGAAGAAGTCGCGCGGGAATTAGGAATTGCAGACGAAGAGCTGAATGAATGGCAGTCGCAGCTGAAGGTGACAAATCTTGTATCCCTGAATGAATTTGTGGAACAGGGGGGCGAGCCTGTCATGGATGCACAGAACAATTCACATTTTGTGCAGCCAGAGGAAGCGATTGCGGAAGAGGAACTAAAAAAAGTCCTCGAGGAGACGATGAGTCTTCTGACTGAAAAAGAGCAGAAAGTAATACTGCTATATTATTACGAGGAACTGACATTAAAAGAGATCAGCAATATTTTGGAAGTGTCAGAGTCGCG
>CAVCFM010000063.1:0-2168 GCA_963601305.1 bacterium
CCGAGCAACACCTGGGATAACATGACACTGTTTGATTTTGACGGAAATGTGCTGGAATCGGTAAAAGTATTGAATGAGCCGACCGCCAATCTGATCTCCAACAGCAGCTTTGAGGTGGATGGAATTGCAACGACGCTGACGGACTGGAATATATGGCTGGGCGACTCCACCGCGGATGGAACGGTCAAAACAGAATATGGAAATGCGTTTGACGGAGACTATAAGCTGACATTCTGGAGCGACTCTGATTACAGCTGCTCGATTTACAAGACGTTTACCAACCTGGAGAATGGCACATACCGTCTGAGTGTGTGGGCGATGTCAAACGGAGAGCAGGATACGTTGCAGCTCTATGCAAAAAATTATGGCGGCGATGAACTGACCACGGCCATCACCACCAGTGACATCAACTGGAATATTTTCACGATCGATGAGATTGAGGTTACCAATAATACCTGCGAGATCGGCGTATATGGCGTCGCAAACGCAGATGACTGGTGTAACCTGGACAATATCATGCTGCGGAAAATTGATTGATGCCTATTCTAAGGAGTGTTCCCGGAATTCTTTCGGGGACATTCCTTTTTGTTTGTGAAACGTTTTGGAAAAATACAGGCTGTTGTCAAAGCCGAGGGAGTTGGCAATCGCGGTGATGGAGAGGTCGGAGTGCTCTAAGAGATAACAGGCCTGTTTCATGCGGAATTCGGTTAAGTATTCCTTTGGGGACTGGCCGACGACAGACTCGAAGGAACGGAACAGATGGCTGCGGCTGACGCCCACATAATCGGCGATATCCTCCACGGTGATGGCGTAGGAGTAATTGGAGGAGATGAATTCAATCCCCTTTTGCACATAGCTGTTGGCGGAATTCTGGGTTCCGGTGTGACTTGCCCCGTGCATAAAAAGAGCCAGCATGGTGTAGAGACGACCGGTCATTTCCACCGCGTGCTCGAATTCGTTCCCGCGGGCATCGTAGATGTGCAATATCTGGCGGTGGATCGAGTCGCCGTAGGGAACTGCCGGGATCCAGGGCTTTTCCGGGGAAAAATCGGTCGCCTTTAAGATCATCGAGGCATCGCTGCCGGTAAAGCCGACCCAGGCGTACTCCCACGGGTCGTCGTTTGCTGCATAGTAGACAACCTCGGTGTTGGGATACACGAGAAAACAGTCGCCGGCGCGAAGTTCAAAGCAGCGTCCGCCGACCCGGTAAAAGCCCTTGCCGGATATGATGTAGTGGATCAGGTAGTGGTCGCGGATACCGGGACCCCACTGGTGCAGTGGGTCACATTTCTGAAAACCTACATTATATACAGAGAGGGAAACCAGCTCTTTTTCTGTGACTTTATAAGAATTTTTGTAATTTTTGTTCATACCTGTAGCTCCATAAGAATTAATATTGAAGAGATCCGTTTCCCTGATTATAGCGCGCTTTTTGGGTGGCGTGCAACAAAATTACATGTATTCCACACATTTTTTTCTATACAAAAGGCGTGGGTTGGGGTAAGATGGTGTCATAGCAAAGAACAATGAACACAAGGAAAGGTGGAATATCTTATGGCAATATTAGTGACAGGCGGTGCGGGGTTTATCGGCAGCCATACATGTGTGGAATTACAGAATGCAGGATATGATGTAGTTGTACTTGACAATTTATCCAATTCTTCCGAGAAATCATTAGAGCGGGTAAAAGCGCTTACCGGCAAAGAAGTGACTTTCTATAAAGGCGACATTTTAGACCGCGATATCTTAAATAAAATTTTTGCAGAGAACAAGATTGACAGTTGTATTCATTTTGCAGGATTAAAAGCAGTGGGAGAGTCCGTGGCAAAGCCTTGGGAATACTACAATAACAACATCACAGGTACCCTTACTCTGGTGGATGTGATGCGTCAGAACGGATGCAAGAATATCATTTTCTCATCATCCGCAACGGTATATGGTGATCCGGCACAGATTCCGATCACTGAGGAGTGCCCGAAGGGACAGTGCACGAACCCGTACGGCTGGACAAAATCCATGTTGGAGCAGATCCTTACCGACATCCAGAAAGCAGACCCGGAGTGGAATGTCATTCTGCTTCGCTACTTCAATCCGATCGGTGCGCATAAGAGCGGAACCATGGGTGAGAACCCGAACGGTATCCCGAACAACCTGATGCCGTATGTCAC
>CAVCFM010000063.1:2178-9937 GCA_963601305.1 bacterium
CTACGATACACCGGACGGAACCGGAGGCAGAGACTATATCCATGTAGTGGATTTAGCAATCGGACATGTGAAGGCATTGAAGAAGATTGAAGAGAAGGCAGGTCTTTGCATTTACAACCTCGGAACCGGCCACGGCTACAGTGTGTTGGATATTGTGAAGAACTTTGAGGAGGCTACCGGTGTCAAAGTTCCTTATGTTATCAAGCCGCGCAGAGCTGGTGATATTGCAACCTGCTACTGCGACCCGTCTAAGGCAAAGAGAGAGCTGGGCTGGGAGGCACAGTACGGAATCCGTGAGATGTGCGAGGACTCCTGGAGATGGCAGAAGAATAATCCGAATGGTTATGAGGACTAGAAAAAGTGATAAGATAAGAGGAGGCGTGTACCGATGGGTACACGCCTCCTTTGTTTTGAAAAATTGATATTTAGAAAATAAAAAAACTGCCACATGCGTGACAGTTTTTTACGGGTTGGGCTGTTAATAATTAACAGTAGCAGTTCCTAGGGGAATCGAACCCCTGTTTTCGCCGTGAGAGGGCGACGTCTTAACCGCTTGACCAAGGAACCATAAAACGGTAATTAAAATATGTAACTGAGCAGTTCCTAGGGGAATCGAACCCCTGTTTTCGCCGTGAGAGGGCGACGTCTTAACCGCTTGACCAAGGAACCATAAAACGGTAATTAAAATATGTAACTGAGCAGTTCCTAGGGGAATCGAACCCCTGTTTTCGCCGTGAGAGGGCGACGTCTTAACCGCTTGACCAAGGAACCATAAAACGGTAATTAAAATATGTAACTGAGCAGTTCCTAGGGGAATCGAACCCCTGTTTTCGCCGTGAGAGGGCGACGTCTTAACCGCTTGACCAAGGAACCATAAAACGGTAATTAAAATATGTAACTGAGCAGTTCCTAGGGGAATCGAACCCCTGTTTTCGCCGTGAGAGGGCGACGTCTTAACCGCTTGACCAAGGAACCGAACAAATGCTATTATAACAGGCTCTCAGAAAATTGCAAGCACTTTTTTTATTTTTTTGAGAAAAATTTTTCGAATTTGCCTAAAAGGCTTGCATTTACTGGGGAAAAGTGCTATTCTTAACTACGATAACACGGTGACTTGATTGAGAGAGGACGAAAGCCCTCTCTCAATTCACGTTATAAGGACATTTGTCCATGAAAATTGAATATTGAGAGGAAGGTGTATACATGTCAAAGCGTGAAATATACGAAGCGCGCACCGAAGAGTTACTGACTCCGATCATCCAGCGCATGAATTTTGAACTTGTGGATGTGGAGTACGTCAAAGAGGGCGGTACCTGGTATTTGAGAGCCTACATTGACAAAGAGGGTGGAATTACCGTCAATGATTGTGAAGCAGTAGCAAGAGAGATGAATGAGATTTTGGACCGGGAAGATTACATCGAAGATTCCTATGTGTTTGAAGTCAGTTCACCGGGGCTTGGAAGACCCTTAAAAAAAGAAAAAGATTTTGTCCGCAGCATGGGAAAAGAAATCGAGATCCGTACCTACCGTGCAATTAACCGTGAAAAAGAATTTTACGGTATCTTGTCTGCCTATGATGCGGCAACTGTGACGATAGAATTAGAAGATGGTGAGAAGATGACCTTTGAGCGGTCAGATATCGCATTGATACGGCTGGCTTTTGATTTTTAAGACCGGCAGATTATATTTGGATTCATTAAAGCGCTTAGAAAAAAACAGGAGGAACATAAAATGAGTAATAATGAATTATTAGAAGCGTTGAACATATTAGAGCAGGAGAAAAATATCAGCAAGGAGACATTGCTTGAGGCAATTGAGAACTCTCTTGTAACTGCCTGCAAGAATCATTTTGGAAAATCAGAGAATGTAAAAGTAAGCATTGATCCGCAGACTTGCGAGTATCATGTATTCCAGGAGAAAACAGTTGTGGAGACTGTTGAGGATCCGGTGGAGCAGATCAGTCTTGTCAATGCAAAGATGATCAATTCCAAATATGAATTGGGTGATGTGGTCAACGTGGAAGTACAGTCCAAAGAATTCGGACGTATCGCAACCATGAATGCCAAAAATGTGATCTTACAGAAGATCCGTGAGGAGGAGCGCAAAGTACTGTTCGACCAGTATTACAGCAAGGAAAAAGATGTTGTCACCGGTGTGGTACAGCGCTACGTTGGAAGAAATGTCAGCATCAACCTCGGTAAAGTAGATGCTATTTTAACTGAGAACGAGATGGTGCGCGGCGAGGTATTCCAGCCGACAGAGCGTATCAAGCTCTATGTGCTGGAAGTAAAATCCACCTCCAAAGGACCGAAGATCTTAGTTTCCAGAACCCATCCGGAACTGGTGAAACGTCTGTTTGAATCAGAGGTTGCAGAGGTAAAAGAAGGTGTGGTTGAGATTAAAGCCATCGCCAGAGAGGCAGGAAGCAGAACCAAGATCGCAGTGTGGTCCAATGACCCGGATGTGGATCCGGTAGGAGCATGTGTCGGTATGAACGGCGCCCGTGTCAATGCGATCGTAAATGAGCTGCGCGGCGAGAAGATCGATATCATTACATGGAATGAGAACCCGGCTATGATGATCGAGAATGCACTCAGCCCGGCAAAAGTTATCTCTGTTATCGCAGATGCAGAAGAAAAGTCCGCAAAGGTTGTTGTACCGGATTATCAGCTGTCATTAGCCATTGGTAAGGAAGGCCAGAACGCCCGTCTTGCTGCCCGTCTTACCGGATTCAAGATTGATATCAAGAGTGAGACCCAGGCGAGAGAGTCCGGCGATTTCTTAGACTATGAGAATGACTACGCAGATGATGAGTACTATGAGGACGAAGAGTATTACGACGAGAATGGTGAGTACGAAGAGGGTACTTACGAGGAGTAGATCATGGCAAATAAAAAGATTCCCATGCGTCAGTGTGTTGGATGTCGCGAAATGAAAGCCAAAAAAGATATGATCCGCGTGATCAAGAGTGCGTCAGAGGAAGAGGGAACGCCACAGATCAGCTTAGATGCCACCGGAAGAAAAAACGGCAGAGGCGCATATATCTGTGCGAGCAGCGCATGCTTAAATGCAGCGATCAAAAATAAAGGCTTGGAGCGCTCATTCAAAATGCCGATACCAAAGGAAGTATACGAATTGCTGACAAAGGAGATGGAGAAACTTGAAACCAGATAAAGTATTATCCATGCTTGGCATTGCAGCCAAAGCCGGCAGCGTGGCAAGCGGCGAATTTTCTACCGAAAAGGCGGTCAAAGAAGGAAAAGCGTATCTCGTGATCGTGGCATCCGATGCGTCGGATAATACGCAGAAGATGTTCCGCAACATGACAGAGTTCTATGAAGTGCCCATGTATGTGTACGGAGACAAAGAGACATTGGGACATTTCATTGGCAAAGAGTTTCGAGCCTCACTTGCAGTGACAAACGAAGGACTGGCGCGTTCGATAGAGGATAGATTAAAGCAGGCGTAACAACTGAATAATGGAGGAAACAAAATATATGGCAAAAATGAGAGTTCATGAACTTGCAAAAGAATTAGGAATAGAAAGTAAACAGATTATAGAGATGTTAAGCGCAACGGAATATGCAGTAAAGACATCATCCAGCAATGTGGATGACGCTGCACAGGCAGTTGTCCGTGGAAAAATCGGCGGAGCATCCGCTAAGAAGGAGGCTCCAAAGAGCGAAGCGCCAAAGGCAGAAACTCCGAAAACGGAGCCAGTGAAGACAGAAGCTCCGAAAGCGGAAGCACCGAAGACTGAGGCCACAAAGAGCAACACCGCACAGGCAGAAGGTGGCGAGGAAAAATCCGACCGTCCGAAGAAAAAATCCAGTATAACAGCCGTGTTTAATGCACAGTATAGTAAACAGGGAGCCGGACACGGCAACCGCAGAAATGGTCCAAACAATGGCAGACCTGGAAACGGTGACCGCCGCCCGATGAACGGTGACCGCAGACCAAACGGAGACCGTCAGGGAAGACCGGAGCAGCGCAGACCGGTGAGCGGTGTCGATATGCGTAAGGCATTTGAACGTGCGATCAACCCGGAGGCAGCTAAGGCGGCAGAGGCAGCAGAGCGTGCAGCGGCAGAGGCTGCAGCAGCTAAGGCAGCACAGGCAGCCAAGGCGGCAGAGGCTCCGAAAAAGCAGGAGGAAGCTCCGGTAAAGGAAAGCCGTCCGTATCCTAACGTATACCAGAACGTTTATGAGCAGAGCGGCGAGAGAAGACCACAGAGTGGACAGCGCCCGGCAAGACCACAGAATGGAGACCGCAGACCGCAGGGAGACCGTCAGGGAAGACCGGGTCAGGGTGGTTACAACAATAACAGAGGACCGAGAAACGACGGAGACCGTCAGGGAAGACCGGGCCAGGGTGGTTACAACAATAACAGAGGACCAAGACCAGACGGAGACCGTCAGGGAAGACCGGGAGCTGGCAGAGATGACAGAAACGGCAGAAATAATTTCCGTGGCAACAATAACGGTGGCAGATTAGACCGTGAGATCGACCGCTTCAACAAAGAGTCCGCAAGCGCTGCACCGGAAGAGCTGCGCGGCAAAGAGTCCAGAGACCGTTCTATGGACAGAGGCAAAGGCGGCAAGCAGAGAAATGACTACGATGCATTAGGCGGCAAGAAGCAGGAGAGATTTGTCAACTTAGAGAAAAATGGTGGCAAAAAGAAACCGCAGCAGCAGCCACAGCCGAAGCAGGAAGAGGATGTTATCCGCACGCTGGTACTGCCTGAGAAGCTTACCATCAAAGAACTTGCAGATAAGATGAAAGTACAGCCGGCAGTGATCGTGAAAAAACTGTTCTTAAAGGGAACTATGGTAACGGTAAACCAGGAAGTGGATTACGAGACCGCAGAGGAGATCGCATTAGAGTTCAACTGCATCTGCGAGCCGGAAGAGAAGATCGATGTCATCGCAGAGCTGTTAAAAGAGGAAGACGATCCGGAGGAGACCTTAGTAGCACGTCCACCAGTTGTATGTGTCATGGGTCACGTTGACCACGGTAAAACATCCTTACTGGATGCAATCCGTTCTACCCGTGTGACAGACAAAGAGGCCGGTGGTATTACCCAGCATATCGGTGCATCTGTTGTATCCATCAACGGACAGAATATTACATTCTTAGATACACCGGGACATGAGGCGTTTACAGCAATGCGTATGCGTGGTGCAAACTCCACCGATATTGCAATCTTAGTTGTCGCAGCAGATGACGGTGTTATGCCACAGACCATCGAGGCAATCAACCATGCCAAGGCGGCAGGCGTTGAGATCATCGTTGCGATCAATAAGATCGATAAGCCAAGCGCGAACATCGAGCGTGTAAAACAGGAGCTTTCCGAGTATGAACTGATCCCGGAGGACTGGGGCGGCAGCACCATTTTCTGCCCGGTATCTGCACATACCAAGGAAGGTATCGAGAACCTTCTTGAGATGATCCTTCTGACCGCAGAAGTGCTTGAGTTAAAAGCAAATCCGAAGCGTAATGCCCGTGGACTTGTCATCGAGGCACAGCTCGATAAGGGACGTGGTGCAGTTGCTACCGTGCTGGTACAGAAAGGTACCTTAAAGGTTGGTCAGCCAATCGCCTGCGGAAGCTGCTACGGTAAAGTCCGTGCGATGATTGACGACCAGGGAAGACGTGTAAAAGAAGCAGGTCCATCTACTCCGGTAGAGATTTTAGGACTTTCTTCCGTGCCGGAGGCAGGCGAGACGTTCGTATCAACTGATACAGAGAAAGAAGCCCGTTCCTTCGCCGAGACCTATATTTCCGAGAGCAAGAACCGTCTGATCGAGGATACCAAGTCTAAGATGTCCTTAGATGATCTGTTCTCACAGATTCAGTCCGGAAATGTCAAAGAGTTAAATATTATCGTAAAAGCAGACGTACAGGGTTCTGTCGAGGCAGTAAAACAGAGTCTCGTAAAACTTTCCAACGAGGAGGTTGTGGTAAAAGTCATCCACGGTGGTGTCGGCGCCATCAACGAGTCCGATGTCAGCTTGGCATCCGCTTCCAACGCGATCATTATCGGATTTAACGTTCGTCCGGACCCGACTGCAAAGGTAACTGCAGACAAAGAGAACGTAGACGTAAGACTTTACAAAGTTATTTACAATGCCATCGAAGATGTGGAAGCTGCCATGAAGGGTATGCTGGATCCGATATTCGAGGAGAAGGTATTAGGACACGCAGAAGTCCGTCAGATCTTCAAGGCTTCCGGTGTTGGCAACATCGCAGGTTCCTATGTGCTTGATGGTGTATTCCAGAGAGGTTGCAAGGTTCGTATTTCCAGAGAGGGAACACAGATTTTCGAGGGCGATTTAGCTTCCTTAAAGCGTTTCAAAGACGATGTAAAAGAAGTAAAAGCCGGCTACGAGTGTGGTCTTGTATTTGAAGGATTTAACGACATTGCAGAGTTAGATATTGTTGAGGCATATACGATGGTGGAGGTACCACGTTAATGAGAAAGAATAGTATCAAAAATACCCGGATCAACGGCGAAGTTTTAAAAGAACTCGCCGGGATCATCCGCGGCGAGATCAAAGATCCACGCATCAATCCGATGACCAGCGTGGTGACGGTGGAAGTAGCACCGGACCTTAAAACCTGTAAGGCATATATCAGTGTACTTGGAGATGAGGAATCCCAGAAAAACACGATCGCAGGCTTAAGAAGTGCAGAAGGTTATATCAGAAGAGAGCTGGCAAGAAGAATCAATCTGCGGAATACGCCGGAGATTACCTTCGTGTTAGACCAGTCCATCGAATACGGTGTGCGCATGTCAAAAATGATTGATGACGTGACAAAAGACATCAAAGACACAGAAAGTGAGAGCGAAGATGAATAATCTCGATGCCTTTTTAGAAGAGGCTAAGACCGTAGCGATCGCCGGCCATATCAGACCGGACGGCGATTGTGTCGGTTCGTGCCTTGCTACTTATAATTATATTAAGACTTATTATCCGAACATTCAGGTAGCACTTTACCTGGAAGAGATACCGAACATATTTAAGTTTATGAGCCGCTCGGAGGAGATTATTCATGATTTCTCCACAGAGCAGGTATATGATTTGTTCATTGCGCAGGACTGTGGGGATGCAGAGCGCCTCGGCGGAGCGGCAGATATTTTTGCGCGCGCAAAGAAGACAATCTGTGTCGATCATCATGTCAGCAACCAGAACTTTGCGGATGAGAATTATATCAATCCGGGTGCAAGTTCTGCGAGCGAGCTGATTTATGAGCTGCTTCCGAAGGAGCGCCTGAATAAAGAAATCGGCTCATGCATTTATACCGGCATGGTACATGACACCGGTGTTTTTCAGTATTCCTGTACCTCGAGAAGTACCATGGAGGCAGCGGGGGCACTGATGGAACTTGGGGTTCCCTATACACAGATTATCGAGGAGACATTCTACACCAAGACATACTGCCAGAACCGGATCATGGGACTTGCTCTGATAAAGAGCCAGTTACACTCCGATGGAAAGTGCATCTCGTCCGTCATCACGAAGGAAGAAATGCAGCAATACGGCGTGCTTCCGAAACATTTGGACGGCATTGTGAGTCAGCTTCGCATCACAAAAGATGTGGAAGTTGCAGTCTTTTTGTATGAGGAGGAGCGCGGCGATTACAAAGTGAGCATGCGCTCTAAGGAATGTGTGGATGTGGCTGCGGTTGCTATGTTACATGGCGTCGGAGGTCATAAGCGTGCATCAGGCTGCTCCATAGCCGGCGATGCAGATGAGAT
>CAVCFM010000064.1:0-3804 GCA_963601305.1 bacterium
GTGCTCACTATTCATCTGCTGGACGGATATTTTACCGAACAGTTTGTGGTAAATACCAGCGACGAAGCCTTAAAATACATGGAAGTCTATGACAGGACCACCGATGAGAGGTTAGACGGGGAACAGTTTTTGCTGGAGAAGGAAGCGGGCAATGTGGTGATCACCGGGGCAGTTCCGTACCATGTTTATACCGTGAATTTCCTGGCGTACCGTATCTGGGAAGAGATTTCCATGTACAATCATGTGACAAATCACTGGAACAAGGAACACCTGATGCCCATAGACCCGAGAACGCCGGAGGCGGAGGAATATCTGCTCGGCTGGCTGGAAAAATGGTGCATCGACCACCCGGATACCACGGTGGTACGCTTTACGTCTCTTTTTTATAACTTTGTGTGGATCTGGGGAAGCGATGAGCGCAACCGCAGCCTGTATTCCGACTGGGGTTCGTATGATTTTACCGTGAGCCCGAAGGCACTGGAAGATTTTGAAAAAGAGTACGGATATGTGCTTCATGCAGAAGATTTTATCCATCAGGGCAAACTGCATGTCACCCATATGCCGCCGACGAAAAGACAGCGGGACTACATGGAATTTACCAACCGCTATGTCGTGGCGCTGGGTAAAAAGATGGTGGATTTAGTGCATCGGTATGGCAAAAAGGCATATGTCTTCTACGATGACAGCTGGGTGGGCATCGAGCCGTACAGCCCGCATTTTACCGAGTTTGGATTTGACGGCATCATCAAGTGCGTATTTTCCGGCTATGAGGCGAGACTCTGTGCGGGCGTGAAAGCGGACACACATGAGCTCAGACTGCATCCGTATCTGTTCCCGGTGGGACTCGGCGGCGCGCCGACGTTTTCCGAGGATGGGGACCCGACAACCGAGGCAAAAAAATACTGGAACAGTGTGCGTCGTGCCCTGCTGCGGGAGCCGGTGGAGCGTATCGGACTTGGCGGTTATCTGCATCTGGTGGAGGATTATCCGGATTTTTGCGATTATATCGAGCAGGTGGCAGACGAATTCCGCAAGATCAAAAAAATGCATGAGAGCGGTGTATATAAGTACAAGTGCCGCGTGGCAGTCCTTCACAGCTGGGGCGCGCTCCGCTCCTGGACACTGTCCGGACATTTTCATGAGACTTACATGCACGATCTGATCCATGTGAATGAGGCGCTGGCGGGACTGCCGGTGGATGTCCGTTTTATTGATTTTTCCGATGTGAAAAATGGTGCACTGGATGATGTCGATGTGGTGATCAATGCGGGCGCAGCGGGAACCGCATGGAGCGGAGGAGCAAGCTGGCGGGATGCAAAAGTCATTGAGACACTCACAGAGTGGGTGTACCGCGGCGGAACTTATCTTGGAATCGGAGAGCCTTCCGCAGTGGATGGATACAGCGATTTCTTCCGCATGGCACAGGTGCTCGGCGTGGATATGGATACCGGTGCAAAAGTGTGCCATGGCAGATGGCAGTTTGCGGTGGATAAGGCACTGGCAGAACAGCTGATACCGGATGGCGCGGACGTTCCTGCAAAAAAAGGACTTTTCTTAACCGATGGAACAGCGCAGGTGCTGATGGAAAAGGATGGAATCCCGGTGGCAACCGTGCACGACGCGGGACGCGGAAAGGGAATTTACCTTGCAGGCTTCCGGTTTGACAATGCCAATACAAGGATGTTGCTGCAATTGCTGCTCTATGGAGCAGGACAGCCGCTTGCGCAGGATTACATGACAGACCACGTGGATACGGAATGTGCTTTTTATCCGGGCAGTGGAAAACTGGTTGTCATCAACAACAGTGACAAAGAGGTTGAGACGCATGTGCGCATAGGCGCGGGGCAGAAAACATTTGTCTTAGAGCCTTTTGCGACACAGATCGCAGAAATATAAGTATTTTGCATACTTAAATCAATTGAAAAAGACTTCGAAGTAGCATATACTGAATTTATATACTTGCGGAATAAGATATGGGAGTACATGCTATGAGAAAAGATACCGGGGGATGGGGGAAAAACGTTCTTTTGGGGTACACACTGGTCGCAGCCGCAATGGTTGCGGCCGGTTTGTTTTATAAGCCTTTGGCACCGGTGATGCTGGTGGCAGGAGGTATATGTGGAATTTTGATGGTGGGATTCCTGATCTGGAATTATGTACATACCCGCCTTTTTCTGGAGCAGAAATTGCAGGAGACAGATGAACTGTTGCAGGAGGCAAAGAAGACCAGAGATGATTTTATGGCGAACGTCTCTCATGAGTTCCGGACACCGCTCAACACCATCTGTGGCATGAGTGAGCTGGTGATGCGGGAACAGTTAGAGGACCCGGTGCGGGAGAACGTGTTTCAGATCCAGATGGCAGGGAAAAATCTACAGAATATCGTAAACGATGTGCTGGAGTATTCGGAACTGGAGACTGGCAGACTGTCGATTTACGAGGAACCTTACAATCTGTCGTCAGTGATGAATGATGTCATCAATATGGCGATCGCACAGCGCGGGGAAAAACAGCTTGAACTGATCGTCGACTGCGATGCGAAGATACCCTGCGGCATGGTGGGAGACAGCGAGAAGATATGCCGCATCATTTCCGGGCTGGTGGGCAATGGCATCCGTTTTACCGACGAGGGATATGTGATGGTCAGAGTCTTCGCGCGGAGGGAGCGCTATGGAGTGAACCTGTGCGTGACGGTGCGGGACACCGGAATCGGCATCAAGCCGGGGCAGCAGGAGCGGCTGCTTGGCAAGATTGACCGTGTGGACACCAGACAGAATCCGGAGAAGCGGGCAGTGGAACTTGGACTTGCCGTTACCAAGCGTCTGATCGAGCGGATGGACGGATTTGTGCAGGTAAAAGGAGACCCCAAATGGGGTACGGAAGTGCAGTTTGTCATTCCACAGCGTGTGGAGGATGCACGTCCGATCATTGAGATCAAAGACCGGGAGCAGATCCGGGCAGGATTTTATCTCAATGTGGAAAAATATAGTAACGGCGAGGTGCGCGATAACTACCTTAGCATAGTTTTTCAGATGGCTAAACAGATGGAGGTTAATCTTACGCAGTGCCACAACCTTGCGGAGTTAAAGCGCAGGGAGGCACACAACGCATTTACCCATGTGTTTGTCACGATAGACGAATACCGCGAGGACAAGGCATACTTTGACGGATTATCGAAAAACATCCAGGTGGCGGTTGTGTTAGAGCCAAAGGATGAGGGAGAGCTTTCCGGCACGATCAGACGTCTCTATAAGCCGTTTTATGCGCTGTCCGTTGCCAATCTGTTAAACGGGCAGGAGCTTGCGCAGTACCGGGATGGAAGCTGGCATATGACGGAAGGATTTGAGGCGCCGGATGCCAGTGTGCTCGTCGTGGACGACAGCGTCATGAACCTGCGCGTGATGGAGGGACTGCTACGCCCATACAAGGTGCATGTGTTTACGGCGACAAGCGGTGAGGAAGCACTTAAGATGCTCACATGGGCGAACTATGACTTAATATTCATGGATCATATGATGCCGGTGATGGACGGTATTGAGACGCTGCACCGGATCCGAAAGCGGGGCGGCAGATATTGCCAGAATGTGCCCATCGTTGCACTCACGGCAAATGCGATCGGCGGAGCGCGGGAGATGTTCCTTGCGGAAGGATTCTGTGACTTTGTGGCAAAGCCGATTGACCTGGCGAACTTAGAGCGCGTGCTGCGCAAGTATCTCCCGGAGAATCTGCTTGTGCCGGCAGCGTCGGAGGAGCCGACGCTGCCGATGCCGCCGAGCAAAGTGGAGGAGCCGAACGCGCCAGAAA
>CAVCFM010000065.1:0-8269 GCA_963601305.1 bacterium
CTCAACAACTTCCGGTGCCATGGCAGCCTCAGGTTCTGCCTCACTGTCGTCAATGCCTATATCTAATCCTAAATCCATTCCGAGATCTAATTCCAGGTCCGGTCCCATATCTAATGTAGTCTCTTTTGTGGCTGCCTCTGGCGCATCCTCTGTAACCTCCGGCTCGTCTACTGCAAATGCATCTTCTGTAACCTCCGGCTCGTCTACTGCAAATGCATCTTCTGTAACTACCGGCTCGTCTGCTGCAAATGCATCTTCTGTAACTACCGGCTCGTCTACCACTGGTTCTGCCTCTGTGAATACCGGCACTTCCTCTGCGAATACCGATTCTACTGCCACCGGCTGCATCTCTTTTATCTCCTGGAGTGCCTGGGAGAATTCGTCCTTGATGGACTGCTGCAGTTCCCTCATGGAATCATCGAGCATACTCCGCTGTTTTTCTAAGAGTTCGCTGTGGTTATTTCCAATCCGCTCCTCGAAGTCAAACATTTTCTCCATCATTTTATCGTTGGAATTAAGAAGCGCGTCGGCATTTTCTCTGTTCCGGCTGATGGTTACTTTGGCGATCGCTTTCTGCGCGGTGATGATATCGTTCGCAGACTGGCTCTCACCACTCTTGCTGTCTAATTCCTCTAACTGCTCAAATGCTTTTTTTAACAGGATGTAGGATGCCTTTTCTGACTTAAATATGTTGTCATACTGTTCCTGCACCTGAATTTTGCTCTGGTTGATTTCTTTTAAAATTGCATTGACAAATACATAGACACCTGCCAGAAGTAATATGGTAATTACCGCCAGCGCCAAAAATTGTCCAGGTATATTTATCATGACATACAAGTCTGCAATCAGCAGCACCGCAACTACGAGAATTGAAATCACTGCAATCTGCCGGTTATTTTCCTTTTTTTCCTGTGGTGTGATTGGAATGTTTTTATCCATACCTATTCCCCCTGTGCTCATCCGTGAATTATATTTCCATAAAATTTTTATATCTGGTACTATTTTATCACAAAACGTGCAATATTGAAACTACAATTTCTTTTCTTGTTCTTTTCTTATCTGACTGCTATAATACTTGTCGATATTGATGCTTATGAGGATTTTTTTATGAAACAGATGAAAACAAATGAAATTACAGAAGGGGTTATCTGGAAACAGTTGTTGCTTTTCTTCTTTCCAATTTTGCTGGGTTCTTTTTTCCAGCAGTTATATAATACGGTAGATGCGATCGTCGTCGGACGTTTTGTCGGCAAAAACGCGCTGGCTGCCGTGGGCGGCTCTGCCGGAATGATCGTCAATCTGGTCGTCAGCTTTTTTACCGGACTTACTTCGGGCGCATCTGTCATTGTCTCGCAGTTTTTCGGACAACAAAATAAAGATAAGGTGAACGAGGGAATCCACTCGATCTATGCGTTTACCATTTTGGGCAGCGCAGCGATCACCGCTCTCGGTATCCTGCTCTCCCCTGCGCTCCTTTCCATCATGAACACACCGGAGGAATTGATGTCAGATTCTATCTTATATCTGCGTATTTATTTTGCCGGTATCTTCTTTACCTTTATGTACAATACCGGTTCGAGTCTGCTGCGCGCTCTGGGCGACGCCAAACGACCGCTCTATTGCCTGATCGTCTGCTGTCTGATCAATGTCGGACTGGACCTTCTGATGGTGCTTGGACTGGGACTTGGCATTGCGGGCGTTGCCATCGCAACTATGCTTTCACAGGCTATCAGTGCGGTGATCATCACATTTTTCATGCTAAGATCCAAGGAGCTGTGCCAGTTTTCGCTTCGCAAGATCCGTGTTCACGGCGATATTCTAAAATCTGAACTTTACCTCGGTCTTCCGGGCGGTCTGCAGGGTGCCATGTACAGCATTTCCAATATGATCATCCAGTCCGCACTCAACAAATTTGGAACCGACACCGCAGCCGCATGGGCTGCCTACGGTAAAATGGATGCCATCGTCTGGATGGTCAGCGGTGCTTTCGGCATCGCTATCACCACTTTTGTCGGTCAGAACTTCGGCGCCGGAAAGACGGACCGCATCAAAAAGAGTATCCGCATCTGTATCGGCATGGACCTCGCAGCCTCCCTGCTCATATCCTTTTTGCTGATTTCTCTGCGGAGCCCTCTGTTCCATATCTTTGTGACAGATGCTGCCGTTGTGGAGATCGGCTGCCGCATGTTGATGATGATCTCTCCTTTTTACGCGTTCTTCGTCTTTACGGAGATTTTGTCCGGCGCACTCCGCGGTATGGGCGACGTCGTCATCCCGATGTTTATCACAACCGGCAGTATCTGTGTGCTGCGTATCATATGGATTTTGTTCCTTGTGCCGCTTCGGCCGACACTGGAATTTACACTGCTTAATTATCCGGTGTCCTGGATATTGTCTGCGGTGTTGTTTGTTATATATGATCGATGTAGAAAAACGCCCTAGTTATTTTAACTTCCCATACTCTTCATCGGTCACCGGCTCGCACCATTCATTAGAAGTTTCTTCTCCCGGTACCTCAACGGCGAGATGTGAAAACCAGCTGTCCGGCGCTGCTCCATGCCAGTGTTTTACCTCTGCCGGAATATTGATGCAGTCTCCCGGCTTCATCTCGATGGCTTCTTTGCCCTCTTCCTGGTAGTAGCCACGGCCAGCCACACAGACAAGAATCTGTCCGCCGCCATTTTTTGCATGATGAATGTGCCAGTTATTGCGGCATCCCGGCTCAAAGGTCACATTGTGGATTCCTACCTGGCTTGTGGATACCGGCGCAAGATAACTCTTTCCGATAAAATACTGTGCATATGCCTCATTCGGCTCGCCGATCGGGAATACCATCTCTTTTGCATGGGCTCTCATCGCCTCATCTTCATATGGAAGATCTCCCTCGTTTACATTCCACACCTCTTTTGCAAGGTTAAATACTGCCCAGCCCTTTGGCCAGCCTGCGTAAAATGCAACATGCGTGATAATCGCAGCGATCTCTTTCTGTGTTACCCCATGTGCCTTTGCATTCTCCAGATGGAATTTCAGGGAAGAGTCTGTGATCCCGGAAGCCATAAGCGCTACCACTGTTATAATACTTCTTGTTTTCACATCAATGTCCTGATTGTTCCAGTTCTCTCCGAAGAGCACATCGTCATTATAGTGTGCAAACTCCGGTGCAAATTCGCCAAGTGCATTTCTTCCTGCTGTCTGTACAATTTTTGCCATAATTTTTCGCTCCTTATCTTTATCTGTTTTTTATAATGCTTTTACCCAATCGCTGATCTGCTGATCTGTCATGCCATTTAAAAGTTTTCCCTCTACTATCTCTGCGCCAGGTGCAGACGGCTGCAGCTCTGCCACAGTTTTTCCAAATCCGCTTCCACCGGAGGTTGCAAACAGGATGATTTTCTTGCCGGTAAAATCATATTTTTCCAAAAATGTATTCACGATGGTCGGCGCAACATACCACCAGATAGGAAATCCCAGAATAATCTCATCGTAGGCATCCATCTCGATATCAGCCCCTGCCATCTCCGGTCTGAATTTCTTGTCGCTCATCTCGACACTGCTTCTGGATTTCTTGTTCATCCAGTCCAGATCATCCCTGGTATAAGATACCTTAGGTGTGATCTCGTACAGATCGCAGTCTCCTGCCTCTGCTATTATTTCAGCTACCTTCCTGGTAGTTCCGCTTACACTAAAATATGCCACTAATTTTTTCTTCATAGATAAAACCTCCTGACAATAAAAATGTGCAAGATACACTCATATATCTTACACACTTATTATATAACCTTATTTTTATATGTCTAATGCCTATGTCACATAAACCTTTATGCCTTATAGGCATCGTTTGTGATCAGGTAAAACGTAACATCTGCCCCCTCATCCGCAATTGGAATGTTTACCCGGTTGGGATATCTTTGCTCACGATTCGGGAAGTAATCTGTAGTAAAACACGGTAATGCGGAGGCATTGACCAGTTCCTCAAACACCGCCTCATCGGTCTGGATTAAAAATTTGGAAGCCGGCATTTTTTCGCGGCAGAGCGTATCCCAAAAGCCTAACTCAGAACGCAGAAGAAAATTGAAGCCGTTCAGTTCGTCCCACCGAAGTTTCGAATGTCCGGCAAGCTCATGATCGGATGGGATGCAGACGAATAGCTGTTCCGTCATAAATTTTTCGACCTTCCAGCCGGGCATGGAAACCGAGAACGGTAAAATGGCAATGTCGCAGGCGTTCTGCTCCAAAAACTGCTGCACCTCCTCATTTTGGTAGATGCCGGAGGAAATGGTCATCCCCGGATGGCTTGCACCGAGTTTTTTCAACAACTCCCACATCGGCGCCGGCGCACAGGATCTTACCACGATCGTTTTCCGGCGCTCATCAAAGGACCGAACCTGCAAAAGCGCCTGATTCGCTTCCTGTAAAAGTTTTCTTGCACAGGTTACCGCAACTTCCCCCGTCTCGTTCAATTCGATCCGGTTCTTGCTCCGGTTAAAAAGCGGTACGTCAAAACTTTCCTCCAGATTCTGCATGGAACGGGTAATGGACGGCGTGGAAATATGAAATTCTTCTGCCACCTTTGACAGTGTGCCGCAATCTGCAAAGGCAACGAATTGCTCCAGCTCTTCTAAATTCAGCATATCATTCCCCCAATTGTCATATTTCATTTTTTGAAAAGTGAGTTTCGTTATTGATAGTGTACTTCCCGGAAAAATCAAAGTAAAGTAGAAACTGTAAAAAGATTTGTATTTCAGAAAACGGAGGTAATGACCATGGAATATGTGACATTGAATAATGGAATTAAAATGCCAAAACTCGGATACGGCGTCTACCAGACACCGCCGGAAGATACAAAGCGCTGCGTATTGGACGCGATCGAAGTCGGATACCGCAGCATTGATACTGCGCAGGCTTACAATAACGAAGAAGGTGTCGGCGCTGCACTGGCAGAATGTGGACTCCCGAGAGAAGAATTTTTCCTGACCACAAAGGTCTGGATCACAAATGCCGGATATGAAAAGGCAAAGGCTTCGATTGAAGAATCCATGAAGAAATTGCAGACCGAATATCTGGACTTATTGCTGATCCACCAGCCGTTCGGCGATTATTACGGCACTTACCGGGCAATGGAAGAATTCTATGAGGCCGGAAAAATCCGTGCCATCGGCGTTTCTAACTTCGGACCGGACCGCTACCTGGACATTGAGCATTTTGCAAAAGTAAAACCTGCGGTAAATCAGATTGAAACCCATGTATTCCAGCAGCAAAAAGTGGCAAAAGAATATCTGCAAAAATATGGCTGCCAGATTGAGTCTTGGGGACCTTTTGCTGAGGGTCGAAAAGATATGTTTACCAACCCGACACTGACAGAGATTGGCGCAAAATACGGCAAGACTGCTGCACAGACTGCGCTCCGCTTCTTATTGCAGAGTGATGTCGTCATCATTCCTAAGTCTGTTCATAAAGACCGTATGCAGCAGAACTTTGATCTCTTTGATTTTACACTGACAGCGGAGGATATGGCTGCTATTGAAGCATTGGACGGCGGCGAAAGTCTGTTTTTCTCTCACTATGATTCGAAAACCGTGGAATGGTTTATGTCAATTATTTAATGTAAAAAGCAGGTCTGCACATGCACTGTGCGGACCTGCTTTTTACTCTATAAGATCAGCTTAATCATGCAGCCCTTTTAACAGCGGGATCAGCATAAGAAGCACCACGATGCCGACAATACCAATCACGATGCCAATCACCATTCTTGCAAATACCATGCTAAGGCACATTCCAACGCCGAGAAGCAGCGCTCCGATCACGCCCAACAGAGTTGCACCAATTGTCTTGCCACTCACTTTGATAGGGTCCTTACCCTCCATTTTTCGCCAGATACCAACTGTGACAAGCATCAGTACCATACCGATCACGCCACTGACAATCCCCTGATTTCTCATGCCCCACTCCGGCAGAAGCGCCATACACATTCCCAGTGCAAAAAATACTCCACTGACAGTTCCTAAAATTAATGCTACAAAATTACTCTTCTTCATTTTGATATCCTCTCTTTCCTATTTTGTCTGGTTTAGCGATTTTCCTGCTCTTCACGGAGTCGCTTCTTAGCATCCTCAACGGTTTCTCCCTCGTGTGTCAGATACCGGTCAACAAACGCATCCTCGATTTTCTTATATCCTCCGACCACTGTTTTCTCGATTTTTTTGTAACCTCCGACAACTCCATCCTCAATCTTTTTGTAGCCTCCTACAACCTCATCAGCAATCCTTTTATTGGCTGCAACTAATTTTGACTTTGCCATTTTTAAATCCTCGCTTTCTTTGTTTGATGATGTCTATATCTTAGACTGTGTTTATTTGTGATTCGTTTGAAAAATGTTTCCGTAATATTAAAAAAAACGGCAAGTCCTGCCTGCCGTTTTTCACACATCCCTATAACAGACGAAATGCTTTTTCACACACTTCGTATGCCTCGTCATACTTTGCCTCGATCAAAGGATTTACTTTTTTTATCCTGCGCTTTTTGACTTCTTTGTAGCTGAAATAAGACATTGCCCAGAGCACAAATCCGGGAATTGCCAGAAGCACCATAAGCCAGATGATCGGCGGCGTATTGGTCACTGCAAAGACCGAACCTGCCACAAATCCGCAGCCCACCAGTCCACAGCTTAGCGATGCTATCGTCGGAACTGAATTTTTCGAAGCCTCCAGGGTATGGATCTCTTCCATACAATATTCGTAGTGCTGTTGCAGGCGTGTCAGTTCCACCTTGTTCATAATATGTCTGTTCCGCTTCATATGGAGTGTAACCTTCCCCATATTTTTCTCTGACGGCATATTTTCATCCATTTTCCAGCCGAATTTTTCATATCCGTCCATGTACTGCGAACAAAATTCTTCATCCACAGTTACCTTCATATAATCAAAACTGTCTATCACCTGTTCACTCATGTTCCGATAACACCTCCTTTTCTGCTCTCGGAATGACAACCGTGAAGGTACTGCCCTCCCCCGGTCTGCTCGTCACTTCGATTTTATGATCATTCAACTGCAACACCCTGAGAGCCAGCGCGAGCCCTAATCCGTTTCCCGCTGTGGCGTGTGAGGTATCCCCCTGATAAAATTTTTCAAAAATATGCTTCTTTGTCTCTTCCGTCATGCCGCACCCGGTATCCTGCACCGAAACATAAATTTTATCCCCGACTGTCTTCTCTGTTAACTTGATCGTTCCCCCCGGTTCTGTAAATTTTACGGCATTGGAAAACAGATTGTTCCAGACGAGCTCCATCAGATCCGGGTCAGCCGAAATTTCTGCGTAATCCTCAATGTCCGCGTCAAATTCCAGATTTTTCTGCTCCCAGGCAGACTCATAGCCGATCGCACACTGCACAAGCTGCTCACAGAGATCATACTTTTGCATGACCGGTGTGATTGTCTGCTTCTCCAGCTTATTTAACTTCAAAATATTGCTGATCAGATTGGCAAGCCTTTTGGCAGCCTCAAAAATCGTGTCGGCATATTTGCGCTGCTGTTCGCTCAGCTCTTCCATTTTAAGAAGCTCCGCATTGTTCTGTATCACGGCGATCGGCGTCTTTATCTCATGGGACACATTGGAAAAAAAGTCCGTCTTCAACGTCTCCATGCTTCCCAGTTCTTCCACCATCTTGTTAAAATCGATCAACATCTTATCCAGATAATCCAGCTTATCTGATGTGTGCAGCGGAGCCACGTAAATCGAAAAATCGCCCTCTGCCACCTTTTTTGTCGCTTCTGCCAGCTTATGCATCGGCTCCTCATAGGTTTTTTTTATCTTCATGCGGGTAAAAAGCGTCAGCCCCATCGCAACCAGCAACCAGTATAATATCGGAATAATCGTCTGCACCACATTGTTCCATCCAAGTGAGTTCACTCCGACGATCAGTCCGGTATGGATTCCGCTCATCAGGAGCAATACGACGAAATACACAAAAAAGAGAGACGACGGGAAACGGCTTTCCCGGACATTATTTTCAGAAACATTTTTTTCTTTCATAAAAGCACCGCCTTGTAGCCAAGCCCTCTGACAGTCTTGATCTCAAAACCGTCGCACCCGGAAAATTTGTCCCTTAATTTGGTCACATACACATCCACGGCACGCAAGCTCGTACCGGAATCAATCCCCCAAAACTCATCCATAAGCTGCGCTCTGGAAAATGTCTTTTTCGGGTAAGATAACATTTTGTATAAAATATTGAATTCCCGGGTAGTCACTGGAATTTCCTCCCCGTCTACCG
>CAVCFM010000066.1:0-3438 GCA_963601305.1 bacterium
TGCCTAACATCTTTAACGTGTCCTGGGTAGGTCTTGGAATTATATGGCTCTGCACCACTCCGGTGAGCGATTCCGCCATCTGTCGTCCAGCCTCAACGGCTGCTGTGACATCCTCCACGCTTCCTCTGAACTTGATGGTTACAAGCAGGGGAACCGGAAGTGCATCTGCGTTTGCCGGCTTATTCTTATCGAAAGGCTCAAGCGTCACATTTGCCGCCTTGCATCCGGCGTCTGCTGCCATAAAAGCACATACCAGACCGAACACCTCTAAAATTCCAACTGATCTCTCGTCCATCTAAAAATCCTTCCTAGTCTGCCATTACAGCAATCTTAAGACCTGTCATGGATGCTGCTTTCTTGAATGCATCATCGATCTGGCTGAGTGGGTACTTATCTGTAATGAGTTCTTTCATCGGAAGTCCGATGGCATTTGCACTCTTTAAGAAATCAAAGGTTGTTGCGTAATCTCTCAGGTTATATACCCAGCTTCCAACGGTTGTAATCTCCTTTGAACAGATGTCAAAGTGTGGGTTGATGGTTGCGTCTCCACCATTGATGAAGAATCCTAACTCGCAAAGTCCGCCGCCGTTGCGGATGAACTTATAGATGTTGGAATGTCCTGCCGGTGAACCGGTACACTGGAATGCGAAATCTGCAAGATGTCCGCCAAATGCATCGCTCACACCTTTTGCAAGATTCTCAATGCCATCGTAATCCTTAAAGTTCACATGAGCGGAAGCTCCAAGTCTGTGGGAGAACTCCAGTCTCTGTGGATTGCCGTCTACGGTTACAATGTTGTGTACACCCATGCTCTTAAGCACTGCCACACAGATCAATCCGATCGGTCCGCAGCCCTGTACGACAACTCTGCTGTTGAACTTCAAGATACCTGTGCTCTTTGCCCGCTCAACTGCATGCACTAATACGGCACACGGCTCGATAAGGATTCGTGAGTCAAGGTCAAGGTCTGATACATTAAAGAATGTGGAACCTAAACCGCCACGGATTAAGATGTAATCGGAAAACCATCCGTTTGCATGCACATCATCATCCGGAAGAAGTCCGTATACATCAGCGCCGCCTACGTTCTTTTTATTCAGGTCGAACATCGTGATCTCCGGGTCATCCTTGAAGATCATACAGGTAACGATCTTGTCACCGACTTTTACCGGCTTGCCTGCACTGTCGACTTTAACATTTTTACCCATCTTTACGATCTCTCCGGTTCCCTCATGTCCTAAAGCTACCGGGATCAGGCTAAATGGGTCTCTCTTGTACTCGTGGGAATCTGTTCCGCAGATTCCGCATCCCTCTACCTTAACTAAAAGGTCGTTGTCTCCAACCTCCGGCATCGGGAATTCTTTTATCTCCATCTTACCAAGCTCTGTCAACATTCCTACTCTGACTTTGCTTGGGATTGGTCCTGCTGTAGCAGTTGTAGAAGCAGATGTACCTGAAATGTTGTTCAACACCTGTCTTACAACAGCCTCAACCTGAGCTGCATTCATTTCCATTTGTAAATCCCTCCTATCTGATACATAAGCTGTCAGACATTGTACAACGTCTGCGCTTTGTAAATGTTGCTGCACTTGTAAGTCCCTCTCCGGTACGCGATGCAATGGTGAATGTCGGGAATCCCTCTCCGCCAAAACCGAGTGCTGCGTAACTTGGTCCGTTCTTTACAAGAATTGCAGTGTCAATTGCTCTTGCATACTGTGTGATCCTGTCTACATTCTTAGAGTGGATATGTGCACTGTGACGGTTGCCATGCTCAAGCCATACAGCCTGCTCTACCGCATCGTCAAAATTCTTTGCTCTCACCACACCAAGGATCGGCATCATAAGCTCTGTTGTGATAAGCGGATGCTCCTTTGGTCCCTCAAAGGTAATGCAGCGGATGTTATCCGGGACATTGATCCCAACCATTGCAAGAAGCGCTTTGGCGCTGCGTCCTACGCACTTGCGGTTTAATCTGCCCTTCTCATCCATAACGGTATGTACCAGTTTATCCTGTACCTCAGGGGAAGCTAAATAGCAGCCCTGCTCCTCCACCATGTATTTCATCAGCTCATCGCAGATCGCGTCGACTGCAACGATCTCTTTTTCAGCGATACATGGAAGGTTATTATCGAAGGTACATCCGTTTACGATATCCTCTGCCGCTTTCCGGATGTCTGCCGTCTCGTCAACAAGTGCCGGTGGATTTCCTGCTCCTGCTCCGATTCCACGTTTGCCGCTTGATAAAACTGCGGTTACTACACCAGGTCCGCCTGTTGCAACTAAAAGCGGGATATCCGGATGCTTCATCATGATCGCGCTTGTGTCAAGAGTTGGTTTCTCAACGGTACAGCAGATGTTATCCGGTCCGCCAGCTTCCAGGGAAGCCTCATTTAACAGATTGACTGCGTAAATGGAAGTCTTGATTGCCTGTGGATGTGGGTTGAATACCACGGTGTTGCCACCTGCAAGCATGCCCATTGTATTGCAGAGCACTGTCTCGGACGGGTTGGTACATGGAGTGATGGCTCCGATGACACCAAATGGTCCCATCTCCACTAAGGTAAGTCCTCTGTCTCCTGACCATGCCTCTGTCTTGATATCCTCTGTTCCCGGTGTCTTCTCCGCTACCAGAAGATGCTTTAATATCTTGTCTCCTACATTTCCCATGCCGGTCTCTTCCACTCCCATGCGGGCGAAGGTCTCGGCATTTTCTTTAATCTTGGTACGGATGGTTGCGATGATCTTTTCACGCTGGTCCATACTCATAACTCTTACGATTTTCTGAGCCTCTTTTGCTTTTGCGATTGCCGTGTTCATGTCTTTGAATACACCGTGCATTCCACTGACATCACTGCCGAGCTGCATCTGTGCCATCACTTCGCCGACGATATTGGCAATCTGGCTTTCTGTTATTTCCAAGATATCACTTCCTTTTCTATTATTTGTGTGATTATTTCATCTCTGCGATAACTTTCTTAACGATCTCTGCGATTGCAGCTTCATTTACGCCGTTGGAATCTGCGGAAGACTCTTTGCCAACGAAGTCATACTGATAACCCGGGAACTGTTTGTAATCCTGGGAACCACAGCCACCACAATTGTGGCAGTTCTTGCCGTCTTTGTTCAGGCAGATGTTTGCAGGATGTTTACCCGGCATACCGAATTTACGACGGATTTCATATAACTTCTCAATATTCTTCTCGTCGAACTCCTTTGGTCCGCCAAGCATTTTTGATTTGTAAAGAAGCTCTGCGTAGAACTCTAAGCTCTCCATCTTCATGTAAGCAGCGTTCAGATCTGTGCTCCAGGTAAGAGCTCCATGGTTCTCAAGAAGAACTGCGTCAAAGTATGGAAGATATTTCTCAAGGTTATCCGGGATCTCCATGGTAGACGGTGTACCGTACTCTGCGATTGGAACGCATCCCAATGCGATAACTG
>CAVCFM010000067.1:0-5056 GCA_963601305.1 bacterium
CCCAAGATCACCGGAAACAGCTTCGGGAGGTGTGTCTTATAAGTGTGGAACGGTTCTGCCAGAAATTCCATCACCGGCTTGTAGATGCCGAAGATCACACAGAGCACTCCGCCGGAGATTCCCGGCAGCACCGCGCCTAAGCCGATCAGGCATCCCTGCAACATTCTTATCAAAAACGAGATTCGGTTCCAATTATTTTTCTGATTCATACGCTCTCCTGTTCATCCTTATTTTCCTGTATTGATACCACAGCAGTTTCCACCTGGTAATCCTGAATTTTCACAGAACTGATATGTAACCCTGCCACATCTATTTCTATGACTGTGCCATCCTGCGGTATGCTTCCAACCTCATGTAACACAAGTCCGCTGAATGTATCATATTCCTCCTCGTCATCCAATCGGATTCCAAGCTGCTCTTCCACTTCCTCTAAAAGCGCCCAGCCGTGTATCTCCCATGTACCATCGCTGATTTTTTTGACAGGTTTCTTATCTGCTTCTTCCGACTCTTCTCCCAAATCTCCCACCAACTGTTCCACTAAGTCCCCGATCGTGATTATTCCACTCATACCACCATATTCATCCATGACAACCGCGATCGCATGATGTCCCTTTTTCATATTGTCGAACAGCGTATCCGCTTTTACCGTGTCCGGCACGAAATATGGCACTTTTACCGCTTTTTTCAGGACTGCATCCCGATCCTCTTTTTCTTCCATACGAAAATAATCCTTGGTATTCAATATACCGACTATTTTATCCGCCGTACCATCGCAGATGGGATACCGTGTATGATCGCTGGTGTAGATCACGTTCTTCCACACCTCCATGGAATCCTCCAGATCCAGCATCTGTACATCCGTTCTGTGTGTGATGATCTCGCCCGCTGAAAGGTCGTCAAATTCGAACACATTCTGTATCAGCTCCCGCTCCTCATGATCGATGATGCCTCTCCTGCTTCCCACATCCACCATCATCCGGATTTCCTCTTCACTCACCTGTTCCGACTCCACATCCGGGTCTATCCCAAACAAATGCAGCACAGTGTTTGTGGAAAATGTGAGAAGTCCCACAAGCGGTGCAAATATTTTTGCGATCACACTGATTAAGGATGCAAGACCGAGTGCGATCGGCTCTGCCTTTCGCATTGCTATCTGCTTTGGCACAAGTTCGCCAAACACCAACGTAACATACGATAAAATAACCGTGATAAAAATAACCGCGATCGAATTTAACAGCTCCGGCCGGATCGTCACACCAAGCGCGAGTAAGCCTTCGACCATGATCTCTGAAAAATTTTCTGCAGCAAACGCGCTGCCTAAAAATCCGGATAACGTGATGGCAACCTGTATCGTCGCCAAAAATCTGGCGGGCTGGCTGGTAAGTTTTGTCAGGCGCACGGCACGTCTGTCTCCATCAGCCGCCATTTTTTCCAGTTTATTATCATTTACAGAAATCACTGCAATCTCCGCACATGCAAATACCGCATTTAGCGCGATCAACAGAATCTGTAACCAAATCATAACTATCATTTCAATGTTTCTCTCCTAAATCTATCATATTCTCCATGAATCTCTGCAAAACGCAAAAAAGCAAAGCCTATTCTCACTCCCGCAAGTACAGACTATGCCCGATCCATTTCAACATATAATATAACGGAGGTTCATTCTCACTGTCGCCCTCGTCCATCGGAATTGCTTATCCCCTTTCTTTTATTTTTAGCAGTGATTATATCAGACACCGCATCCGCCAAATATCGAATTTTGTCGCATCCGTATACTTTTTTATTTGCCTGTGCTAAAATACAACCGCAAAGATTTTTAAGAGACACAATATGACGAAAGAGGTATCTATATGAACAGGAATGACGCGGCAAATTTTCACATCAGACCGCTGACCATAGATGACGCTGAAGAATACAATGCCCTGCTGCGGTATGCGTTTCAGGTGACCGAACAGGAGCTTGCCGAAACCGGATGGAAGGACGATGAGATCAAGCAGTCCAAGTTCCCTGTGCTGGAGCGCGCCGATGTGCTCGGCTGTTTTAACGGCGACGACTTAGTCGCACAGTTTGCCGTATATCCGCTGGATATGAATATTTTCGGCGTGCGGTATCCGGTGGGATTCGTGACAAGCGTGTGCACGTACCCGGAATATACAGGACACGGCATCATGAAAAATCTGATGCTGCACAGCCTCACAAGAATGAAAGAAAGTCACAAGTCCTTCGCGCTTTTGTATCCCTACTCTATCCCGCTTTACCGGGGACTGGGCTGGGAGATCATCTCCAACAAGATGACCTACACGATCAAGGACACACAGATCCCACGAAAAATCAAGGAGCCCGGCTACGTGCGCAGAGTCTCCTGGGATGATGAACAGTTCCGCAGACTGCACACCCAGTTTGCCGGCAAAACCCACGGCTGCCTGTACCGGAATAACCTGGCATGGGAAGAATATTTCCGCTGGGACGAGGATGACACCATGGTTGCCATCTACTATTCCGACGACGATATCCCCTACGGCTATATGGTCTATCTGATCAGTTCTGACATCATGCATATCAAAGAAATGATCTATCTGAACCGTGAGGCGCAGCTCGGTCTGTGGGAGTATATCTACGCCCACGACTCCATGATCGACGAGGTGCGCGGCAACAACTATTACAGTGAGCCGATCGCCTTCGAGTTAGATGACAGTGATATCAAGGAGACCATCCGCCCTTACGCGATGGGAAGAATTATCGACATTGCAGAATTTTTTGCCAGCTATCGCTGCGAACCGGACGAGCCGTCCACGGTATTTCGCTTTGCGATCACCGATGAACTTCTCCCCTGGAATAACGGAAGTTTTACCATCCGGTTCGGACACGGCACCTGCCAGGTGACCGACGAAGCGCCTGCCTATGAAGCCGCCATGTCGGTCGGCACCCTGACGACTCTGCTGTTGGGCTACAAGACTGCTGCCAAACTGGCTGAGATGGGGCACCTTACCGCCTCGGAGGAAGCCGTAGAGTGTCTGGATAGCCTTATTTTTCACAAGATTCCGTATGTATCGGATTATATTTAACGTATATAGAGGCTCAGTGCCTTTGTCTCCGGGAATGGCAGGGCTGCCAGTTCCTTTGCTACCATTTTCGCATACACCGATGCGCCGTATTCCTGTAGATGGGTGTTATCTGACACGCCATCCGCGTAAGCTCCATCGGGGTATGCGCCACTGGCACACCACAGATACAGCTTCTTTGAATCCTCTGCCCCTATTTTGCGCAACAGTTCATTGCTTTTTTTCCCTAAATCCACGACCGGGACGTGCTCCTTTTGCCCGAGTGTCCGTATCACTTCGCGATATTCCCCAAACGAGATTGGAAATTCTCCGCCATGTTCCTCACAATTCCGCCTGGAAACGGGCGTCACAAGAATTGGATAGATTCCCCTGGCACGACAGGAACGGATATATTTTTCCAGATAAAACTCAAAATCTTCCACCGGCACATAGCGGTTCGGGCGTGCAGCCGTGGCATCATTATGCGCCCACTGGATAAGGCAGTAATCCCCCGGATTTGCCCGGCTAAGCAGTGCATCCCACCTTCCCTCACTGATAAAAGACCTGGAACTGCGCCCGCCAATTGCATGGTTTTCAATTGAGATATCCCCGCTAAAAAATTGAGGTAACATCTGCCCCCAGCCTGCCTGTGGGGAGTAAAATGATTCATAGGACTGCGCCGTCGAATCGGAGGCAATAAATAACGTCTTCTTCTCCCCTGCCGTGCGCTTCGCCAGCTCATGATAGGTGATGTCACGGATATATACCGTATCCGTTTCCGCCGCTTCCCTCTGCGTCGCATCCGCAGGGTTAAAAAATGTCAGCACGGTTGTCTCCTCTATCGAACACAATGTAAACGAAACTTCCACAGACTGTCCCGCAGGAATTTTCTGACTGTCTACTTTTACGATGTCATTTGCCAGAACGCTGACAATGATCTCTTTTTTCGTCGGATTAGAAAAAACGATTTTCCAGATCCCGTCCACGGCCCCGGTCGGATACCGCAGGGCAATCCCCTCCACATAGCGGAAAACTCCAAATCCGGTTGGCTCCGTCTCCGTCCACATCCTGTTTTTTATCCCCAGCAGTTCCTCCGTCCGCTGGACTAACGCCTCCATTTCCACGGCATCCCAGGTCGTCTCTGTCCTTTCTTCGATCCGTTCCTGATATACCCCGTTTTGCCAGCCTTTTGCGCGCACCGGATAGAACACTAAAACAGGTGCAAACATTTCATAGAACATTATCTGCCACTTCCTTTCTGCCCAAGCTGCGGCAACACTTCATCAAACCTCATATCACTGGCATAGTAATAGCTTACATACCCCGGCTGATTGTAGCAGTTATTCTGCCATGCCACTCCCGTCCTGTACTGGATGTCCTGCAGCGGCGTGAACAGCTTATGACTGGTAATGTCTGTGTTTGTGTAGATCCGCAGCGCACTGTCATCCGCTTTTCGCAGCACGATCTCCTCCCGGAAATCGCCAAAGAGGTCTGCAATCAGACACGGATTCCCCTTTGTGCCATTGTTGGTCGCAGTGTCCGTGGGATCTAACATAACACCATGTGTCAGGTCGTTAATAACGCCCCGATGTTCCCCGGTAAGATAATTGCTCCGGTCGATCAGCTGCGTTGTCAGATCCGCTGCCCAGTGGATACACTGATTGGTGGACGGCGCTGGTATGTCCAATTTTTCTCCCTTTGCAGAATACACGCCGTTGATCCACACCTGGAGTCCTCTGGTTTCCGGGTCGATATCTCCAATCATGCACCTTCCGAGGTCGCAGTCTGCATATTCCCCAAAATATACTTCTCCGGTCTCCGCATCCCTGAGCGCATAACCATATGGCGCATCCTCCGCACCCTCAAATACATTAAATATCTCGAGCCCCGGTCTGTCCGGGTCGATATTCGCCACATGCATGGCGTCCCCGTGCCCTAACTTTGCATACCGTCCATCCGGCAGATACCCATAGCTGCTGTATAACAACTTACCGTCCTGATCAATGCACGCT
>CAVCFM010000068.1:0-5224 GCA_963601305.1 bacterium
GCGCGACGGAGCAGGCAAAAGCCCTCCCGGAAGGCTCCTTAAACGGGGAAAAAATTTTTCAGATGGCTGAAAGCGGGGATGAAACCGCTATAAAATGTATCAAAAACTATGCGAAAAAAATTGCAGTGCAGATATTGAACTGCTATTTTGTGATCGCCCCGCAGAAGATCGCGATCGGTGGCGGGATCAGCGAACAACCGTATCTGATCGCCTGTATCCGCGAGGCAATGCGGGAGCTGGTTACAGTCTATCCGCATGAGGTACAGCTTCCGGAGATCTGCAACTGCACATTTTATAATGATGCGAACCTGATCGGAGCGCTGTATACACATTTGAACGGTGCATAAAGGAATATGTTATGCAGCGGTGGATAGATTCCTTAAAAATACACAACAATTTTCATTTTTAGATTGTTATAAAAATGAAAATTGTTGTGTAAATTAAAACTAGGGAAATTTTTATTGTGATTCATTTGAAGAAATTTTTTCTGCGTATGCATCTAAACGTTTGCGGCATCTTAAAGGCTCATTATAATCCCAAGGTTCTACCTGTGTATGTACGGATGAAGGTATCGAAATTAAATTTACGTCAAATTTTAGGGATGGTTCTACTTTGGAACTTGCACTGTGAATTCTCATTGAAATCTGCCAGCCTTCATCGCATACAATTTCTATCGTATTATCGGAATTGGGTTTAAAACCAATGTGGTAAAATTGAGTAGGCATTTTAAGTTGTGGTATTTTTGCGATGGATTTAATTGACCCAGATTGCTGATTGAGAGTGCCATTAATATTTATAGCTTCGACTCTTGTTGTTCGGTTATTATCATCAGTAATGACTTTATAGAAATCATTTCTGCCAAGTAAATATCGAACGAGCTTTTCGGGAATGTTTTCGGTAGATTCGTTTGCAATGTGGCGCAACTCATCCATAAATGCTGACAATACAGGGATGTAATATCGAGTGGCTTTGTCAGCAATTTCACTCCATAGAACGGGTGTTCCCATGGATTTACTCTCATCACGTATTAATTTTAATTCGGTAAATAGAGGCACAATTGCATCAAAGTATTTTTGTGAACAAGGGGTATCAAGCCATTCTTTTCCAAAATCAATGGTTTCGGACAGCCGACTATGCTTTACGGCATGGTGGTTATGTTTACAGGAAAGTCCTATTTCCCATCCATTTTGTTTCCTTAAACAAAGAACGTCTCGGACATCTCCTTTTTGTCCGGCAGCATCTATCTGTAGTGATAGATATAGAGGTTCATTGCCGTTTGGAACATATAATTGCGGCTCCAGTTTTTCAATAATCCGTACGGCTGCTCGCGCAGCAGCATCTAAACACAATTTCATTTCTTCAGAAATGGCTTCATATAGCTTTCGAGCAGTAGACATCTGAGGGGATGATTCAATCACAACCTGTTGTTCTACAGCTAGTTTTTCGTAAAGAGCTATGATACACGCGTATTCAAATGCTTTTCCGTTTGAGGTTTGTATTCCTGAACCCAAGAAAAATCCTCCTTTTCAAGTAGAATATGTTTTAATTGTTTTGCAACGTGATATGCTAAGTTGACAGGAACAGCATTTCCAATTTGTTTGTACTTGCTAGTAAGGTCGCCAAAAAACTCAATATCTTTTGGAAACGTTTGTATGGCAGCGGCCTCTTTATAGCTAAGTCGGCGTGTTTCTCCATTATCTCCAAATTTCCACAAATCTTTATCAAGCTTTACCATATCTGGCGAACCAGGATAAAGGGTTACTTGCTTTGCCATTGCGGGGACTGTGTATGCGACATCATCCCAGCCGCGTTTTCGGTTACGTGACATATATCTAGATGAGTATGGAGCATAACAAATTTCGTCGGGCTTTGCTGGAGGTAAATCCTTTAGAGCTTCTTTTAGATGCACTTCCGGTAAGTTAGGTTCCTTTAAAGAAAAGGAGGTCACACCTAAGTCTTTGCGAAAGCCACATATGATAACACGTTCTCTGTCTTGTGGGACTCCAAATTTTCGTGCATTTACAAGTTTATAAAAAACATCATATCCGCAGGCAGAAAACTCTTCAATAATGGCATCTATAATTTGTCCATTTCCCATGGTCAATATCCCTTTAACATTTTCCCCCACAAAAATTTTAGGTTGTTTCGCTGCTACAATTTTTACATAGTGCTTGTATAAAACATTTCTGGAATCATCAATTTTTCTGGGACCACTAAGACTAAATCCCTGGCAGGGAAATCCGCCAAGAATAATATCAGAATCAGGTATGGTGTCAATATTAATTTTTGATATGTCGCCGCATACCACATCTGCATGGCTCCAATTTTGATGAGTTTTACAAGCATCTGAATTAAAGTCAACTGCCCAAAGTGTGTGAATTCCTGCTTTTTCAAAACCCAGATCAAGTCCACCTGCACCACAGAACAAGCTAACAGCTGTAAATTCTCTCATTCAAAATCTCCTTATTTTTTATTACCCACCTATCATACCATAAGTGGGTAATAAAGTGGGTAATAAAATTATTATCTGCAAAATGTATGGGGTTATTCAATTCTCAATTTTTCTCACTTCTTACCCCGATTTTACAGAATGTGACCATGCAATTTTACATAAGCATTTTAAAATAGCAAAGATAAGAAAATGTGAAAAAGAGTTGCGTGGCAGAAATCTGCGCAGAAAGAGGTCAGATATGAAAAAAACACTTGTATGGGGACACCGGGGAGCCAGCGGCTATGCACCGGAAAACACGATGCCGGCATTTGAACTGGCAGATGAGCAGGGGGCGGACGGCATCGAGCTGGATGTCCAGATGACAAAGGACGGAGAGCTTGTGGTCATCCACGATGAGCGGATCGACAGAACCGGCGATGGAATTGGCTTTGTCAAAGATTTTACCTATGCAGAACTTGCAAGAATAAATTTTAATAAGAAGTTCCCGGAGTATGGAAAGGTACAGATACCCACGTTAAAAGAGGTGTATCAGTGGATAAAAGGGACGGATCTGACGGTCAATGTGGAAATCAAGACCGGAGAGATCTTCTATGAAAATATCGAGGAGCGTGTGCTGGAGCTGTCGGAGCGCATGGGCGTGGCGGACCGGGTCATCTATTCCTCCTTCAATCATTACACGGTGCAGCGGTTAAAACAGATCGATGAGACAGTCCAGACAGGAATGTTATACAGCGATGGGATTGTGTGTCCGGTCACCTATGCGGAGGCGGTGCTTGGGGCGGATGCGCTTCATCCGGCGCTCTATAATCTGCAATATCCGAAATTTATGGAAAGCTGCAGGAGGGCAGGCAAAAAAGTGCATGTCTGGACGGTCAATAAAGAGGAAGATATGCGCTATGTACATGAGATGAAGGTGGATGCGATGATCACCAACTATCCGGATCGCGCAAAACTGCTGGCGGAGCAGTATTACGATGGGAGACTTGAGCCGGAACTGGTTCTTGCGATAAAGGCAAAGGGGATTGCCTGATATGACCGAGTCTGGAAATACCTATTTTATGGAAGAGGGATATGAGGACTGGATGCGGTGGGAGGTGGAGCCGTACCTGCAGCAGCATGGCAGGTCCGGAAGCTTTCTGGCAGCCGGTAAGATGCCCCTCCGCTATTACATATTTAAGAGCAGCCGCGCAGACCGGTGCATTGTGATATCCCACGGTTTTTGCGAGTTTGCAGAAAAATATAACGAGCTGATCTACTACTTTTTAAAAGCCGGGGTTTCGGTGTATCTGCTGGAACACCGGGGGCATGGCAGGTCCGGCCGGGAGACTCTGGATGCGGAGATGGTCCATGTGGATGATTTCGGGCAGTATGTAGAGGACTTCGCCCGTTTTATGGAGCATGTGGTAACGCCTGTGGAAAAGCACTGTTACCTGTTCGCACATTCCATGGGAGGCGCCATTGGGATCCTGCTTCTGGAAAAATATCCAAAACTGTTCGAGGGAGCCGTTCTCTCAGCGCCGATGTGCCGGATGCAGACCGGAAAATATCCGCTTTGGGTGGCGTATCTGGCGGCATCTGCAAACTGCCTGCTCGGGAGAGAAAAACAGTATGCCGCCGGGCAGGGAGGATTCCGGGACGAGCCGGATTATGCCGGGAGCAGCTGCCTGTCGGAGGCGAGATACCGCTATGTATTTGAAAAACGCCTTGCGGATAAAAGCTGCCGCACCTACGGCGGAAGCTATGGCTGGGTGCGGGCAGGGATCCGGGCTGGATGGCAGCTGATGCGGCGGCAGAATTTGAGGCGGATACAGGTTCCGGTGCTGCTGTTTGCAGCAGGACGGGACCACATGGTGGATAACCGGGAAATCCGGCGGTTCGCAAGGCGGACGGCACAGACGGAATACCTGTTGATCCCGGAGGCAAAGCACGAGATTTTTAACGCGGGATACCGCACACGAAAACTGTACTACGAGAAAATATTTCATTTTATCAAAGAGGAGCGAGGAGAACAATATGAAACAGAAGCTGACGAAACTGGAAAAATACTGGGTACTTTATGATGTGGGAAACTCCGCATTCTGCCTGTTAGTATCCACGATCATTCCCATCTACTATAAAAATATGGCAGCAGCAAACGGCGTGAGCGCATCGGACTCGACGGCATATTTAAGCTATGCGATCTCGATATCCACACTGCTTGTGGCGTTGCTCGGACCGACACTCGGAACGCTTGCGGACAACAAAAACCACAAAAAGCCCTTATTTACATTTTTTATGATGCTTGGCGTGCTGGGCTGTGCCGCACTGGCGCTCCCGCGCAGTTGGGTGATGTTTCTGGCAGTGTTTGTGCTGGCGAAGGTCGGCTTTTCCGGAAGCCTGATCTTTTATGATTCCATGCTGGTGGACGTCACAACCGACGAGCGCATGGACAATGTCTCCTCACAGGGATTTGCATGGGGATATATCGGAAGCTGCGTGCCGTTTGTGGCAAGCTTAGGATTGATCCTCGGGGCAGACAATATCGGCATTTCAGGGACCGTGGCGATGGCGATCGCATTTATCATCAATGCACTGTGGTGGGGACTGATCACGCTGCCGCTGTTAAAAACCTACGAGCAGAAATATTACGTGGAGACAGAGCGGACAAGCGTGAAAGAATCGCTCGGCAGACTGCTTCACATTGCAGACGAGTTAAAACAGAACCGTAAAGTATTGTTGTTCTTAGTTGCATTTTTCTTCTATATTGATGGCGTCTACACGATCATCGAGATG
>CAVCFM010000069.1:0-2294 GCA_963601305.1 bacterium
CAATTCCGCTGTTTTCGTGTTGCTCACGAGTCAGCTTGTTTATATTAGCACCTCTACATTAGATTGTCAACACTTATTTTCACCTTTTTTATTTTTCTGTTTTTTCATAATAGATATAGGGGCTTCGCATACGCAAAGCCCCTATATCTATTAACACACACATTCTATTTTTTATAAGAAATATAACACCAGAGAAACGATTGGATTGTTTTCATATATCGTTGTCAAAAACGGACTCTGATAAATATAGGAAACCAATGTACGCCCTGTCTCACTGGTACTGAATATCGCGATCACATAGAACGCAATCCACACAAGGAACATGCCATAGATTCCGCCGGCAAATAATCCGGCGATCCGGTTAACTCCATGAATGATCGGAATATGTGAAACTATTCCAAGTACTCTGGATATCAGCTGAACTACAAAACCTGCAAACACTGACGCGATCAAAAATGATATTCCCTGAACCACAAAGCGCGCCAGGCTGTTTGCCAGCTCACTGTATATCCCGCTTTCCGCAAGAAATGTATCTGCCGACTCTGTAGACTGTTTTGCAATATTAGAAAGAACATTTTCAGGCAGATTTATCCCAAGTCCCGCTAACTGCTCTTCGGTCTGTCCTGCTGCCCCCGCAATCTGCGTCTCCGCCTTTTCTTCTGCCGTCTGCTGTATTACCTCCTCACAATGCTCCGCAATCTGTTGGTAAATCCCCGTATTGTTTATAATGTAATTACTGATATAGGGTGTCGCCCACGCCACAAGGACCCACACAATAATCCATGAAACCATAGAGTATGCCATACGCAGCATACCTCTTCGGTACCCCCGCATAACGTTTAATACGATTACTACTAATACAATTATCAATAACCAGTTCATATGTATCTCCTTACTTCAGTCTGACTTCTTCTGTCTCATCCTGCAAAACAAAGGTATAATTCAGCGCAGACACCCCCGGCAGCACCCGGTATAATGGCTGTTCAAACTCGTAATGAAACTTATGTACTCCCCGCAGTGTATACAGATCGCACTCTGTCTCATTGCGCACACACACCTCGTTGCTGGATAAAAATTCTATGCGCGTATATTCCATGTCAAAGTCTTTTTCCATAACCACTTTTCCCCGGGTATCATACACGACCATATGACGCGTTACCGCCTCATCTTCGTTGTCAAACACCATTCCGATATAACTGTTATTATAGAAAATACTTTTTGCTGTTTTTTCAATCGGTATCTCGATGCTAAGCTGTGGCTTCTGTGTTCCCTCAAAAACCGCCACCTCGGAATCGCCAATTGCCAGCATTGTATCATTTCCTATATATTCCAACTCCGGAATTACCATATCGGAAAAAGAAACAGCACCCACACAGTTGTCAATTTCATTTTGTCCCACAGAACTGTAATTGTAAAATGCCACCGTGCTTTTTACATTGCCATCATTGATATTGATCATGGACACTGCCAGCTTGATTGCGTCGTGGGACAGTGCGATTGCTACCGGATAACCGCCCTGCTCTCCGTGGATCTCTCCGCTTACCAGATTGTTTCCCGTCTTGTCATACAGGGCAAGATATGCGTTTGTGCTCTTTTTCATGAGTACTGCCACCGTTCCCTGTGCCGCCACGCACACCTGGTCGATCGGCATGGTAGTCTCGATACTTCCCTGCAGTCCATCCTTGGTCAGGATATAGATTTTGGTACCTTTCTTATCATAAATTGCAAGATACTCCTCACACATATCCAACTGCGGATTCGACATCTCATACGTCTGGTTCCAGATTAATTCATTTTCGGTATCCAGATACAGCGCACCGTCGTTGCTGTATTTTACAATATTTCCGCGGAATTCATCAAACTTTGTCGCCGCAGTATCGGAACGCTCCACCGACGAAGTGACGTCAAAATCGGTATACTGGCGAAACGCCATAAACAGGGCTATTCCGATTACTATCAGTACCAACACCAAAATTATAATCGCCGTCCGTTTGAGCACATGCAAGCGGTGCTCTCTTAATTTTCGCTTGTATTCATTTGTCTCCGTCTCCCCTACCGTCCGGAAGCCGCTTTTGTTCGTTGTAGCCATAACGCCTCGTTTTTCCGCGCCACAGTACCGGCGCACTTGTCGATCATCTTATGAAACATGAAAAAGGATGTGTTTCTTTTTGCTATTATATTGGAATTTTTTCAGTTTGGCAATGTCAGATATTGGCCCGCATAGATTGCATTCTCGTCCTCGATATCATTTACCTCACAAAGTTTATCCATCATTGCAGTCGTCTGGTAAATGG
>CAVCFM010000070.1:0-4707 GCA_963601305.1 bacterium
TTTCCTTTTTCCATCATGGTCTTGTTCATGATGGCACCGCCGTTACGTCCGATACCGCCGTTAACTGCTACGATATGCCAGGTTGCCTCTGACTTCGGGAAGTATTTGTATGCGCCTGCAAACTCAAGTCCCATATCCTCCAGCCACTCGATGGTAGATGCAGAATTCTCAAAATATTTCTTAACCAGGTTTGCATCAACTCTCCAGTGTGTGTAATCCATAAACATCTTGAATGCACGCTCTACGTCGATGTCTACCATCTGTGCCTGCTGCTGCTTGGTTCCGATACCGAGAGGTCCCATACCCATGTTGGCAGCACCACCTACCACATTGGCTTTCTCAAATACCATAACCTTAGCTCCGTCGTCAGCTGCCTGTACGGAAGCAGCCAGACCGGATGGGCCTGCACCGATAATCGCTACATCACATTCTAATTTCTTCATCGTAAATACCTCCAACTTTTCTTGTTAATTTTTTAACGCATAGGTGTAAAAAAATATCTCGTCTGTATCTCGATTATATCTTGTCGACAAGTTACCTGTCCAATGGCAAAAAAGTTTAACAGTTATAACAAAAAGTTATCATTCGACATTTTTTGTGCTATACTGTTCTGGGAAAGGGCAAAATTAGAATGGAGGTATCGCATGTTATATAAAATCAGTTTTCAACAGATCGATTATTTTCTGACCGTGGCGGAAGTCTTAAATTTTACCGATGCCGCCAAGCTTTTATATATCTCCCAGCCGGCTTTGAGCAAGCAGATCGGCGTCTTGGAAAAGGAACTTGGTTTCCCGCTTTTTATCCGCAATCACCGCAATGTAGCCCTCACGCCGGAGGGTGCTTCCCTTTACCGTGACTGGAACGACCTGAGCAAACAGATGGAATCCTCCATCTACAATGCCAAAGTCATCAGCAATCAGGCCTCCGGGCACTTATCCATCGGCTGTTCTGACACCTTTGACTACGGCGACATTCTTCCCTACACGGTGCGGACGTTTGCCGATAGTTATCCCCACATCGACCTGAATGTGGAGAGCCACTCGTTTAAAACCCTGCGCGAGGGACTTATGGCGGATACATTTGACATTATCTTTACGCCTTATTTCGAGCTGGACGGATTGCCGGATGTGAACTGGATGAAGTTAAAGGACATCCCTCTCAGTATTATCGTGCCGACTTCCAACCCGCTCAGCAAGCAGGATACTGTGAGTCTCAATGACCTAAAGGATGAGGCTTTTATCCTGATCTCCCCGCGTGATTCCGTCGGTGGAACGGAGCGCACCGAGGCGCTGTGCCGCCGCTGCGGTTTCCGCATGAAAAATGCCCGCTATGTGCCGAACGTCACTTCCATGGAACTTGCGGTAAAAAACGGACTCGGCGTTGCCATCTGCAACTCCAAGCTGTTTGAGAACGACCAGAATACCTGCCGGATCTACCCGTTAGACATCACACAGGATGACTCCTATCTGGTGGCTGTCTGGAAAAAGAAACGCCAGACCATTGCGTTAGACCTGTTTACCAATATTTTGCAGGAGCATTTTCCTTATCCGGTACATTGACGATAAAAGGAGTAATTATGATAAAAGGAATCGGAACTGATATTTTAGAAATAGAAAAGCTGCGCCCGATCTTGGCGCAGCCTGATTACTGTAATGACAGTTTTATCCGCAAAACTTACACACCGGCGGAGATTGCCCTCGCTGAGAGCCGTCCCGTTCCGCTTTACTGCTATGCGACCCGCTTTGCCGGCAAGGAGGCAGTCTTTAAGGCTCTCACTGTCTCCGGGGAGGATATCCGGTTAAACGAGATTGAGATTCTCTCCGAGGAAAGCGGCAAGCCTTATGTTACCTTGCACGGTCTGGCAGAAAAGCTGGCTGCCAAAGCGGATATTCACACAATTCATATCTCCCTCTCCTACGAGGATAACTACGCCGTCGCTTACGCGGTGGCGGAATAAGTATTTATCTGCCACCATTTTTATGGTATGCGGATGGCACCCACGGGCACCGCTCTTCCACTTCCCTGTTGTAATTCTCTAATTTTTTCATCTGCTCTACAACGTGTGGCATATCCATGCGCTCCACCATCTTTTCGATGATCTGTGCGCCTTCTCCTGCCAGTTTTTCGCGGACAGCCTCATCCGGGACTGCGGTAGTGCTCATATGATCTTCCTTCTCACCGAAGCAATAGCCGATCGCTGCACTCTGATATGCAAGTCCAAAAATATCATCGAACTCTTTGCATGACTGTGGCTTCTGATGCTCGTATTTTGTCGTGAAAGGAATATCCTCCAGACGGTTCATGATCTGGTAAGCTCCCACGGTGATCGCGTGGAAACTATCCATGGATGTAAATAAATCCCGTCCATTTTTTCCCATCTGCATCATAAGATCCATATAGAGGATCGGCACGCCGGTCTCATCCTCGAAATCACGCACCATCGGGCAGATTGTCATATGTGCCGGGCCGTGGAAGCTGATATAGATCTGGCGTTTGAATCCCTGGCGGAGCAGGCTTCTTGCGATAGCTCCCAGATAGTCAATTCCCTGACGGACGCTGACTTCCACCGTTCCTCTTCCGCTTGCTGTGGCACCGGCATAAAAGTACGGCAGCCCGGTCAGCACCAGACCGTCACACGCTTCTGCCATTTTCAGCGCATATGCCTCGCTGATCACGGTCTCGCAGTCCAGCGGAAATCCACCGTGCATTTCCACGGTTCCCACCGGGACAATGATGATATCATTGCGTGAGAGGTACTCTTCCACTTCATCATTCAACATTTTAGGTAAAATTCTTGTTCTCATACTTTTCTCACCTTTCCTATCAAAAATTAATTTTCTCTTCTTTCCTTTAACTCGCGGTACATCTGCTCTGTGGTCTTCTGATCCAGATTGAAGATCAGTCCGATACCGATCAGCTGAAGTACACAGGTCACAACCGGCAATACGTTTACAACGTTATAGATACCGTTTATCGTCTCCGCAGACTGTGTGATATTGTTTCCGGACACATATCCGATCGCACCCAGTGCAAAGGAAATACCTGCGGATGCAATGGTAGAGCCGATTTTTCTGCTGAATGTATACAGAGAATACATGGAACCATCGCTTCTCTCATTTAACTGCCACTCGCTGTAATCCAGACAGTCGGTAACCAGTGCCCAGATCAACATGGTAAATGCAGTCTGTCCGATCATCGCAAGAACGGTCAGTGCGCAGTATACATAGACATTCGGGATTTTTACAATAAATGTGATCAGGCTGAATACCATACTGCTGATAACACCAGCCATAATCGTGTTTTTCTTGCCGAATTTTGCAGTCATCTTCGGAACCAACGGGAAGCAGATGATCATGATCGGCACACTGACAAGGCTCAAAATTGTCATAACCGATGTGTTCTGATAGTACTCTTTAAAAATGTAGCTGCGCACCTGGTTCGAACCGGTGATGTAAAGCATGCTTCCGATGGTAGCCACCATAACACCGATCAATGGTCTGTTTTTTACGGCTGCCTTTAATACTTTTCCGTAATTGAATTTCTCTGCTGTCTCCTTCTTTTCCACACGGACACGCTCCTGTGTCAGGTTCATCAACAAAATGTAGCAGATAATGCTGAATACGCCAAAAATCACTGCCAGCATGGTAAAGCGCTCTGGCATAATGTTGCTGTCTGAGTCAAAACAGATAACCGGTACAAAAGATAACGCTGCAATACCGACGATCGTTCCACCGATACTTCTCGCACGGGAGAGCTTACTTCTGTCAATCGGGTCTGTGCTGACCACGCTCGCCATCGCACCAAACGGCATGGATGTTCCGGTATAGCTCATTCCGTACAATACATACACGAATGCAACCCATGCATGAAGTGCAATTCCCTCAAACGGCACACTGGTAAAACAAAGAACACCGGATAATGCCAGCGGTACCATAAAGATCTTGATCCACGGTTTGAATTTGTCGCCGGATTTTCCGATCATCCAACGGTCCGGAAAGGAACCCATGATCGGGTCATTGATGGCATCCCACAATCTCGCTGCAAGGAACAGACTTCCCATCCACGCTGCGCTGATTCCCAGTACATAAGTACAGAATGTAAGAAAATAAGCGTCTACAAACAGGTTTACAAAGCTGCCTGCCATATCTCCAAAGACATAGCCCAGTTCATCCTTCTTTCCGAAAGGACGGATTTTTTTCTCTTTCATAAATAATCTCCTTATCAGTTGTTTTATGCTTTCATTATAAGGAATTTTTTTGCAATTAAAATTGCACTTATCGCATATTACATTGCAAATCTTGCATACTTTGTGTTATCGTATTGGTAATATATGAAAAAGTAGACCGCCTCGAAAGGAGCTTTTATGAAATTAAGCCACATGAAACTTCTGATGGATGAAATGCATATCACCTCTGTTGCAGATATAAAAAATCCCGCAAACGCCGCACGCCTGCAGGAAGCCGGCATCTTTCCGCCATATTCCGAGCGCGGGGATTTTCTGTTGTATCAGGAATTGGAAATGGACAGTGATTATGTGGACGCCCACGAAGATATCAGCTATGGAAAAGAGACGGTATCGCTGCACAGCCACCGTTTCTGGGAGATTATTTATGTCAAAAGCGGCAATCTGCAGTATCTGCTGGGAAATACCCGTTACCAGCTGCGCGCAGACCATCTTGTCATCATTCCGCCCGGAATGAGCCACCG
>CAVCFM010000071.1:0-2267 GCA_963601305.1 bacterium
TACATTGACTAGTGAGGTAGTTGCAAATGATGTTGCTAAGTTCAAAGCAAATTACGCATCTAAGACATTGACAAATGATGTACTGGTAGATGAATTCCACAATCTGACGGTGGCAGATGTGAAAGCAAACTCTGAAATTGTAGGATTGCTTTTCGTTGAAGCTGGCGATGTGGTAAGCGTAACAAATACGGATGATGAAAATGTGAAGTATGTTACAGTAAGCTATGGTTCAAGAACTAAGACAGCTAAGCTTACACTTACAGTAGAAGATGAGAGCCTTGCACTTAAGATTGTAAGCTCGGGAAAGACTGTAAATATTACCGATATTAAGGCATCGTCTGACAGCGATTCCAATGTAGTTACAGCAAATGTAACATCATCTGGCAAGACCGTTGCTGTTAAGGCTGCTGTTAAGAAAAATGGTTCGGCTGCATACTTGTATCGCGTTGTAAATGGCAGCTTAGTTAAGGCAGCATCTTATACAGAGACATCTGATGCTTATGAGTTCTATGTAAATGGTACTTACTATAGTGAAGCACTTGACCTGCTCAATATAGATGAGAGCGATGGTGTGAAGGCTGCATCAGTTCTTAATTGCTACTAAAAGCAGTACAGCTGGCGAAATATAGCACAGTGTTTATAAGATAATTATAATTCTTTTCAAGTGCTCCGGATTTATCCGGAGCACTTGTGAAGTTATCATTTGCACAGTTAACATTTATAAAGGGATTGTATGAAACGAAGGGAAAAAGTGGGAGCGGCTTGTGTCGCTTTGTGTATGAGCATATGCGTGTTGTCCTTCTTGGAAACGCCTCATATTGTATATGCGGGAGATATCAATTCAGAAGAACAGCGTGTGATCAATTATTATAATCAGACATTTACTTATAATGGGAAAAGCTATGTGGCAACAGATGCTGCAAAACAGGCTGCTTATAACAAATTGGCAGCAGATGGAACAGACCTGACAAAAGCACAGGTTGACTCTATGATATTGCAGGCAAATGCAAGTATTGCGCAGGGAATAGAGAGTGGTTATCTGGTGGAAGTGTCCTCTAGTGATACAACTACGGAGACAACCGAGACAGAATCAACTGAGACGGAGTCGACCGAGACAGAATCGACCGAGACAGAATCGACCGAGACAGAATCAAAAAATACAGAGTCAACTGAGAGCAAGAGCACAGAATCGACTGAGAGTGAAAGTACAGAGAAAGAAAATGATCCGAAGAATGATGATTCGGTTCAGATAGATGATAATGATGGTGGGGACACGGGTGAAAGCTCGATCGACAGGCATATAGATTTGAATACACTCATTGATATGCTGTCACAGGAAGGGACAGATAATATTGAGTTATATTTGCAGGATGGAACACGTGTGAGCACTGCAGATCTGGTAGGAAGTGTCTGGCAGAAACAGCCTTTTACGATTACACAGTATGGAAGTGGGATAAACACGACAGTGAAAGAGGATGGAACAGTTCTCTACCAGAGCTCGCTTCCCGTGAAAAATACGGGATATACCGCAGAAACCATGATTTTGATACCGGTTATTCTACTACTTGGAATGAGTGCAGTAGTTTTGATCGGTATTAAGTTTCGCAGAAAGAAAGGTGCGTTTTTAGTTACATCACTTGTAATGACGGCTGTGGTCATAGCTGCAACGGCATTGGGTGGAGCGGACTTGCTAAAGAGCTGCCTTGCGGATTATCGGACAGTGTGGATCGCGGGAGCGCCAGCATACAGTTATACAGAAACGGAATGGTTACAGCTGGATAGTGGTCAGATAGAGCGTCCGATTGTCGGAAACCAGTATGCAAGGCTGCAGTGTGAGACAATTGGATTGGAATGCCCGCTTTATATGGGAGATAGTGATGAGGTGTTTGAATTAGGAGCTGGAACCTATACAGGTGGATATCTCCCGGGAGAGAATGGAACAATTCTGGTGGGAGGTCATGATACCAGTTTCTTTGCGCCATTGGCAGATGTAGAGATTGGTGATGTATTGGAGATCAGTACCAATTATGGCATTTACCCGTATGAAGTTACCGAGACCAGAATTGCAGAGGTCACAGACACGGAGGCATATCAGATAGGTACGGGAACGGAAGAATTAATCCTGTATACATGCTATCCGTTTGGAGATACAGGTAAAGTACGTAATGAGAGATTTTTTGTATACGCAAAACGAGTTAATGCGACGGGAAGCGAGGAGTAAGTCATGCATAAAAATAAAAAAGCGAGACTGGTGCTGAGTATTATCC
>CAVCFM010000072.1:0-10783 GCA_963601305.1 bacterium
GGATTCTGCAGTTGTTCCAGGACGTGGTCCCTCATCTGCAACGAAATCTACGATCTCTTTTTTGACTTTTACCGGTACCGGTACGATCTCGTCTTTGAATTTGCCCTCTGCGATTGCTTTCTCGCATTTCTGCTGGCTGTTTGCGGAGAACTCATCTAATTCTTCACGGGTGATTCCGTATTTGTCACATACATTCTCTGCTGTGATCATCATGTGATAGTGGTTGAATGCATCGGTAAGTGCATCATTTACCATGGTATCAATGATGGTCGCATTGTTCATACGATATCCGAAACGAGCTTTGGTCATAGCATATGGTGCCATGGACATGTTCTCCATACCGCCGGCAACAACGATGTCTGCCTGACCTGCCAAGATCATAGTAGCTGCTTCATTGACACATTTCAAACCGGAACCACATACTACGTTCAGTGTAACTGCCGGAACTTCAATTGGAAGCCCTGCTTTGATGGAAGCCTGACGTGCAACGTTCTGTCCCTGTGCTGCCTGGATAACGCATCCCATTAACACTTCATCCACCTGCTCTGGTTTTACTCCGGCTCTGCTCAATGCTTCTTTGATGACGATTGCTCCTAATTCCGGTGCTGGAGTATTGCTTAATGCTCCACCCATTTTACCGATTGCTGTACGGCATGCGCCTGCTAAAACTACTTTCTTTGCCATTTTGAATTCTCCTTTCGACTTTTACACAAAACTCTGCTCTGGCAGAGAATTTGTCTCTTTTTCAAAATAAATTCGCCGAAAAACGATGTTAATTTTTTAACAATCTTTTCGTAAAAAAAATTAAATTCTTCCGTAACCCGGTTGAATTTATCATTCTCTTCTTTTTTCTTACGGTACTTATGTTAATCAGCGTTTTATCAGCCTTCCGACTACTTTTTCATGCTACCATATTTCCCTTTTAATTGCAATAAGTTTCTTGTTTTTTCATAATTGTGAACTTTTATTTACAGTCTTTTCACATGCTGTTTTCCTTGATTTTACGCAATTTCTTGTTAAAAATTTATCATGGAAATTTTTTCTAACTTGTAAAAAAATGGCGTTTTTTGGTAATTTTACACAAAAACGCCATTTTCCCTAGTAAAATACATGATTCCCGATTACCGTGCCAGAAATAATGCCATTATTGGCACAGAAATACAGACAGCTCACGGTAATATTGCCATCCAGCACTTCCTGTGCTGCCTGCAGACAGGTGGAATTGACCCCCGCTTCCAGACGGTATGCCAGTCGACCGCTCGTCACCGGTGAAAACTGACCTGACTGATAGATCACTCCCGCCACCGTGTTCGGGAAGTACGAACTTTTTACACGGTTGATCACCACGCTGCCCACCGCAAGCTTTCCGTCGTAGGATTCACCGTCCGCCTCACACTGGATGATTGCCCCCAGAAGATACGCGTCGCTGTCCTGGGGCACATAGGACACATTGGATGTATTTTCCTGCTCCTGCGCCTTGATGGCTGCCAGTCTTGCCGCGTCTTCCTTCGCCTTTTTTATCTCCAGTTCCTTCTCGTAGGCAATCATCTGCTCTAATTTGTCGCTTATCTCGTCCACATTTGCCTGGGCATCTGCCAGCTGGCTGTCCGCATCGGAAATATTCTGCTCTGTTGTCGCGATCAGGCTGTTGACTGAGCTCTTTTTCTGCTGCATCTCATCCTGCATCGCCACCAGCTTGGCCTGTTCCTCCTCGAGCGACGTTTTCTTGTTGGCGATCTCCTCCTGCAGTTTCTGGTATTCGTCAAGCATGTCCCGGTCATAACTGTTGATATCCGCAATATATTCCGTCCGGTTTAAAAAGTCTGTCAGGGACTCCGACTCAAACAACAACTCCCACACGCTGGTGTTACTGTTTTCGTACATAAACTGGATACGGGTCTTCATATCCTCATACTGCTGTTCAGACCTGGCGGTCGCCTCATCCAGTTCCGTCTGGGCATCGTCAATCTCCGCCTGCTTCTCGGTAAGCTGGCTCTCAAGGCTGTTAATGGACGCCACGATATCGGACAGCTGACCGTTCAGCTCGCCCAAATCGCCCTCCAGATCGGCTTTGTAATCCGAGATGTCGTCCACCTGCTGCTCTGCGTCCTCCTTCTGGTCCTGCAGCGCATCTATCTGATTTTTGGTATCATCTATCGCATCCTGCGTCGTCGCCTTCGCCACAGTGCCGGAGCACATGCAGACGATAAGCGCAACCGCAGTCATTTTTATCCATAGGCTTTTTTTCATGAAATCCCCCTTTTTCGCATTGTACCGGTATGCCGTCATCCACGATACCGGCACCTGCATACACTGGTATAATAGCAGATTGTTTTTCCCCTTTCAATATGGTATTATATGGGCAGAGGCGTTATAAATTATGGTTGTTTTTTAATTTGGGAGGATATTTGTATGCAATTTGTAAAAACATCGGATTTAAAACCCGGCATGCGCCTGGCAAAACCGATTTATAACAAAATGGGAGTACTGCTCTATGAGCGTGACACAAAGCTGACAATTCAGGGTATCAACAGCATCGAGAATTTCGGTCTCATCGGCATTTTTATCTTAGAGCCGGCCGAACCGCTGCCTCCGATCTCCAAGGAAGACCTGGAATTTGAGCAGTTCCAGACCATTTATATGTTCAAGTTAAAAGAAAACATGGATCATCTGGAAAAAGAAGAGGCTCCTGCCTCCCTTCCGTCGCTTGTGGCGGATATCTATTCCCATTACGGTGTGATCGACCACAAGCTTAATTTTGTACAGACACTCCGCAGCTCTGCGGATTTTACCTATAAGCACGCTATCAGCGTCGCCATTTTATGTGCGCTTATCTCGAATGAATTACATATTCCGCGGGAGGATCAGGCAGCCCTTATCACTGCTGCACTGCTCTATGATTTCGGTTATCTGTATGTTCCGCAGTCTGTCTTAGACAAGGGAGACGACCTGACTGAGAGCGACCAGGATTTTATCCAGATGAACTTAGAGCGCGGCTACGAGGCAATCCGTCCACGCTATGAGGAATGCGATCTGCCGAAAGCTTCTCTGGAGATTATCCAGCAGATTATTTTCTCCAAGAGCAAGTCGTTAAAGATCAAGAAACCGACCGACCATCTTGGCATATTGGTGGACATCTTAAAAGTCGCCGACAAGTTCGACCGTCTCACTGCCATGAACATTAACCACCCGCCAATTTCCGAGGTATCCGCCACCACGTACCTGATGCAGAACTGCCACATGTACAGCCTGAAGATCATCGCTGCCCTCGCGCAGTGCATCCACATTCTGCCCACCGGCGCCTGTGTGGACTTATCCGACGGTGAGAAAGCGCTTGTCCTTCAGGAAAATCCGGACGACTTCCGTCACCCGATGGTTTTGAAGTTCAACAATAATATGATCTACGACCTCAGCGACCCGATCATCGGCGATTCGCTCCACGTTACCGATATCATGAAAACGATGGACAACCGTATCGCGATCGATGAGGAGACCTTAAAGCACTTTGTTGCTGACCAGTACATCAAGGAGACCGCAGACAAATTCCGCCGTGCAAAGATCGAGAGTGCGCGCATCCGCCAGCAGATGAAAGCGCAGGAAGAGATGGAATCCCTGCTTGACTCTGCTTCCATCCTGCCGGATCTCATCCTGCCGGAAGATGGCAAGACAACCGATCCGGATACGAATACGGATGCCACCACAAAGACCGATGCCCCGGACGTATCCTTAGAGCATGTATTAAAGAAACCGAAAAAACGCGTCAAATTGGTGTAATATCAAAACTGAAATTCATTTTATAGTACAAAAAGAGCCGCTCGCAAGCGACTCTTTTTTACTGCAATTACTGTATGTTTAATCTGTGTACACAACCGCTGTGCCGGATGCTGTTACCATCAGCATACCATTGTTCTGTCCAAGTACTTCATAGTCAATGTCTACGCCGACAACTGCATTGGCTCCCATCTGCGCAGCCCGCTGCTGCATCTCTGCAACCGCCTGCTCTCTGGCACGCATCAGTTCGTCCTCGTAAGAATTCGAGCGTCCTCCGAAAAAGTTGGTAAGTCCAGCAGCAAAATCTCTTACAAAGTCCACGCCGGATACAACTTCCCCAAATACGATGCCACGGTATTCTACGATTTTTTTACCCTCTATCTGAGGTGTGGTTGTAATAATCATATGTGCCCCCCTTTATAAAACCCTGTTTAAATATTCTTTACCGTTGCAATATCCACCGGTGTCAGCACATCCATCGCGGTCTCAAGACTGCGAGCCAGTGCATTGGCAGTATCCATTGCTGTGATACAGTACACACCTGTCTCAATGGCATTTCTGCGGATTAAGAATCCGTCACGGTTCTTGTCTCCATTTCCCTGGGTCGGTGTGTCGATGACAAGGTCAATCTTATGTCCCAAAATTAAGTCCATCACATTCGGGGACTCCTGGGAGATTTTGTTGACGCGGAGTGCATTGACCCCGTGCTCCTGCAAGTATTTTGCAGTGCTTCGTGTCGCGTAGATCTTATATCCCAGCGCTTCAAAACGCTTTGCCACGCCGACTGCTTCCGGCTTATCCGCATCTTTTACCGTCATGATCATCTGCTTATACTTCGGCAGTGTGACGCCGGCTCCAAGGAACGCTTTGTATAAAGCCTCGTTAAAGGTCTTGGCGATACCAAGGCACTCTCCGGTGGACTTCATCTCCGGTCCTAAGGAAATCTCGGCTCCGCGCAGCTTCTCGAAGGAGAATACCGGCATCTTGATGGCGATATAATCTGCCACCGGAGCAAGTCCCGGCTCATAGCCAAGCCCACGGATCGTGTTTCCGATGATAACTTTTGTCGCCAGATCTACGATCGGGATGCCTGTTACTTTACTGATATATGGTACGGTTCTCGAAGAACGTGGGTTTACCTCGATGACGTAAACCTCCTCGCCCATCGCGATAAACTGAATGTTGATCAGTCCCACAACATGCAGTGCCTGTGCCAGACGCTTCGTGTACTCCACGATGGTCTCTTTTACATGGTCGCTGATCGTCGGCGCCGGATACACGGAGATACTGTCTCCCGAATGGACACCGGTACGCTCGATATGCTCCATGATACCAGGAATCAGAATGTCAGTGCCATCGCATACCGCATCGACCTCGATTTCTTTTCCCTGTAAATATTTATCTACAAGGATTGGATGATCCTGTGCGATCCGGTTGATGATTCCGATAAATTCTTCGATTTCCTCATCGTTAAAGGCAATCTTCATGCCCTGTCCGCCAAGCACGTAGGACGGGCGCACAAGTACCGGATAACCCAGACGGTTTGCAACTTCTTTTGCCTCCTCTGCGGTAAAGACTGTGCCACCGGCTGCTCTCGGGATACCTGTCTTCTCTAAGATTTCATCGAACAATTCGCGGTCCTCTGCCGCATCTACGTCCTCTGCCTTGGTTCCAAGGATTTTTACACCCATTTTCATAAGGCTCTCGGTCAGCTTGATCGCAGTCTGTCCACCGAACTGTACCACCGCACCGTCCGGTTTTTCCAGACGCACGATCGCCTCGACATCCTCCGCTGTCAACGGCTCAAAATAGAGTTTGTCCGCAATGTCAAAGTCTGTGGATACGGTCTCCGGGTTGTTGTTGACGATCACGGTCTCCCAGCCTTCTCTTGCAAATGCCCAGGTACAATGTACGGAACAGTAATCGAACTCGATACCCTGTCCGATACGGATCGGACCGGAACCTAAGACAAGTACTTTTTTCTTCGGGTTCGTCTCTGCCGCTTCGTTCTCGCTTCCGAATACTGAATAGTAATATGGTGTCTCCGCTGCGAACTCTGCCGCGCAGGTGTCTACCATCTTATAGGCTGCCACGATACCATTTTCGTAGCGAATATCGTGGATTTCTGTCTCGCTCTTTCCGGTAAGTGCAGCGATCACGTTGTCCGGGAACTCGATACGCTTTGCCTCTTTTAAAAGCTCCACGGTAAGCGGCTCGCTCTTTAACTTCTGCTCCATCTCAACGATGATCGCGAGCTTGTCGATAAACCAGTTGTCAATCTTGGTGATGTCATGAATGACATCGTAGCTGATGCCGCGGCGCAATGCCTCTGCGATCACCCAGATCCTGCGGTCATCTACTTTTGCAAGCTGTGCCAACAGTTCATCCTTGTTAAGTGCGGTAAAATCGTAAGACATTAAGCTGTCCACGTGCTGCTCTAAGGAGCGGATTGCCTTCATCAGGGCGCCCTCGAAGTTATCACAGATACTCATAACCTCGCCGGTTGCCTTCATCTGGGTCGTCAGTGTACGCTTTGCCGTGATAAATTTATCAAACGGAAGTCTCGGGATCTTTACGACACAGTAGTCTAACATCGGCTCAAAGCTTGCGTAAGTCTTCTGTGTGATCGCATTTTTAATCTCGTCCAAGGTGTAGCCTAACGCAATCTTAGCTGCAACTTTGGCGATCGGATAACCGGTCGCTTTTGACGCAAGCGCGGAAGAACGGGACACACGCGGATTTACCTCGATGACACAGTACTCAAAGCTGTCCGGGTTCAACGCATACTGAACGTTACATCCACCGGTGATATTTAACTCAGATATAATATTTAATGCAGATGTACGGAGCATCTGATATTCTTTATCGCCCAAAGTCTGGGATGGTGCCACAACGATAGAGTCTCCGGTGTGGACGCCGACCGGGTCGATGTTTTCCATATTACATACCGTAATGCAGTTGCCTGCCGCATCGCGCATTACCTCGTACTCAATCTCTTTCCAGCCTGCGATACAGCGCTCTACTAACACCTCGCCCACACGGGAAAGGCGAAGACCGTTCGTTAAGATCTCAACTAACTCGGTCTCATTGTGCGCGATACCGCCGCCGCTTCCTCCTAAGGTAAACGCCGGACGGAGTACCACCGGATAACCGATGGTGTTGGTGAATTTGATACCATCCTGCACATTATTTACAACCATGGACGCTGCACATGGCTCACCGATTTTTTCCATGGTGTCCTTGAATGCCTGACGATCCTCTGCCTTGAAAATCGTCTCTGCGGTGGTACCAATTAAATTTACATGATATTTTTCAAGGATCCCTTTTTCTGCCAGCTCCATACCAAGATTTAAGCCAGCCTGTCCACCTAAGGTCGGGAGCACGCTGTCCGGTTTTTCCTTCGCGATGATCTGCTCTAATACCGGAACGGTCAACGGCTCAATGTATACCTGATCTGCAATCTCCTTGTCGGTCATGATGGTCGCCGGATTGGAGTTGACCAGTACAACCTCCACGCCTTCTTCTTTTAAGGAACGGCAGGCCTGGGTCCCTGCGTAGTCAAACTCTGCTGCCTGTCCGATGACGATAGGACCGGAACCAATTACTAATACTTTTTTAATCTCGTGATTTCTAGGCATTATTTGTCTCCTCCCATCATCGCAATAAATCTGTCAAATAAATATGAAGAATCCTGTGGTCCCGGGCATGCTTCCGGATGGAACTGCACAGTGAAAATGTTCTTGCCGACATAGGCAAGTCCCTCATTGGTGCCGTCGTTGACATTGACAAACGCCGGTGTCGCCACATTCGGGTCCAGATTATCGGTGTCCACCACATAGCCGTGGTTCTGGGATGAGATATAGACACGGCCGGTGGACAAATCTTTGACCGGATGGTTGCCACCGCGATGACCGTATTTCATCTTATGGGTATCAAGACCATTTGCTAACGCCATCAGCTGATGACCGAGACAGATGGCAAAAATTGGTGTATCGGATTCGTAGAGCTTCTTTACTTCTTTGATGATGTCTGTACATTCTTTTGGGTCGCCCGGTCCGTTGCTTAACATGATGCCGTCCGGGTTCGTCGCCAGAATCTCTTCTGCCGGGGTATGTGCAGGATAGATGGTTACCTCGCATCCCCGTTTATTTAATGACTGGGCTATATTATTTTTTGCGCCGTAATCAAGCAATGCTACCCGCTTACCGCTGCCTTTTAATACTCGTTTTTCTTCACAGGTTACTTTGTCCACCACGTTGCCGGTGGTGTACGCTTTTAATCTTGGAATGATGGAATCCAGATCATAATTCTCATCCGTGGTGATCATACCGTTCATGGTACCCTTCTCACGTAAAATCTTCGTGAGTGCACGGGTATCAATTCCGCAGATTCCCGGAATATCGTGCTTTGCAAGGAAATCCTGAATCGTTCCCTCACACCGGAAATTGCTCGGCATCCGGGACAATTCCCTTACGATATAGCCGTCCGGCCAAGGTCTCCCCGACTCCATATCCGGTGTAATTCCGTAATTGCCGATCAGCGGATAGGTCATAACCACCGCCTGTCCCGCATAGGACGGGTCTGTCAGCACCTCCAGATAACCGGTCATAGATGTGTTAAACACGATCTCACTGATGACCTCTCTGGTAGAACCTATGCTGGTTCCCTTAAACACAGTACCATCTTCGAGTATCAAAAAAGCATTCATTTGTTTCCCTGTCCTTTCATTTTTTTTCCAAAAAAAAAAACGTTGCCGTTTTTCTTTTCCCATAGGCGGGCAGTAAATCCAATGCACCCCTGTTCACAGACGTAGTCATTGACTCGTCCCTAAATTGTAAAAAGTTTATCATATCATCAGACATTTTTCAACCTTTTTCCAAAAACAAATACTGCCGAGATTTTATCCATTCCCACCGAAAAAATATACATTATCGCCAAAGCGGACAGAACACATAAAAATGTGCCCCATCCGCCCTGTTATCATTTCTTCTGCTCGTCTTTCATCCGTTCCTCGTAAACCTTGTCGGTGATCAGCCCGTCCGTCGCCATATGATGGATGGTTACCCCGGTAAACAGCACCGTAAGGAACAGCATAACCCCTGCCGTCATTCCAAGGATCACCTTGCTGGGCACCTTTTTTACCGGATAGCTCACCGCCCCGATGCCAAGGACATCCTTTGCATAATTCTCCATGACTTTTGACAGCCGTCTGTCCAGGTTCAGATGCTGGTACTCCGGTCTGACATAGAGGATGCTGGTATGACCATTCCCCTGCATCGCCGATACCGCACACATATATCCTCTGTCAAAGACGCCCCACAAAAAAATCCTTCCCTGGCTCATCTCGCGACCTAAATTCTCCTCGTTCACATATTCAAAAAACTTCGCCACCTCAGCCTCGTCGGTCACCTGCGGGCGCACGCACTGATTGTATATCTCCTGCGCCGTCTGCACACCCCATCTGAGTTCATAGCTGTTTAACATACGAATTTCCATATACGTTTCCCTCTTTCTACTATGCCCCTATCATAGCACAAGATTTTTGATTCGTCACGAAAAAAGGTGTGCTGCCGTCGCCATTTATGTATAATCTACTCCTCTTCCTCCTCCGGCTCATCTTTTGCCCAGCCGTAAGCATATTTTACCGCCTTGTTCCAGCCCTTGCGCTTCGCCGCACGGTCTGCTTCCTCCATCTCCGGCGTAAAAATGCGGTCAATCTGCTGGTTATTTATCACATCTTCTTTGCTCTTCCAGTATCCCACTGCAAGTCCTGCCAGATAAGCGGCGCCCATTGCGGTCGTCTCCACACAGTGCGGACGTTTTACCGGGGCATTGATCATATCTGCCTGGAACTGCATCAGGAAATTGTTGGCGCTTGCGCCTCCGTCTACCTTTAAGGACTTCAGCTCGACACCGGCATCTGCCCGCATCGCATCAATGACGTCACAGACCTGCAATGCGATGGACTCTAAGGTTGCGCGGATGATGTGGTTCTTGTTGGTTCCGCGTGTCAGTCCCACAATCGTTCCTCTCGCGTACTGGTCCCAATGTGGCGCTCCTAAGCCGGTAAATGCCGGAACCACATAGCAGCCGTGCGTGCCGTGCACTTTATTCGCCATATATTCCGAATCGGAGGACGAATCAATCATGCGCATATTATCGCGCAGCCACTGGATTGCTGCACCGGCGACGAAAATCGAACCCTCCAGGGCATAATTGACTTTGCCGTCCAAGCCCCAGGCAATCGTTGTGACAAGTCCGTTCTTGGAGAAGACCGGCTTCTCTCCGGTATTCATCAGCAAAAAGCAGCCCGTACCATATGTATTCTTCGCCTCACCGGCATGGAAACAGGTCTGTCCGAACAGAGCCGCCTGCTGGTCGCCTGCTGCTCCCGCGATTGGGATCGCATCGCCCAGAAACGACGGATCGGTATAGCCGTACAGCTCACTTGATGGTCTCGGCTCTGGCAGCATGCTCTCCGGAATATCCAGTTCCTCTAAGATCTCCTTATCCCAGCACAGGTCATTGATGTTAAAAAGCATCGTGCGGGATGCGTTGGAGTAATCCGTCACATGCACCGCTCCTTTGGTAAATTTCCAGATCAGCCATGTCTCCACGGTTCCGAATAAAAGCTTGCCTTCCTCCGCCAGCTTTCTCGCTCCGTCCACATTGTCCAGAATCCATTTGATCTTGGTGGCTGAAAAATACGCATCGATAATCAGTCCGGTCTTCTGGCGGTAAGTCTCCTCCAGCCCTTTTTTCTTAAGCGCATCGGCAATATCCGATGTTCTGCGGCACTGCCATACGATCGCATTGTAAACCGGCTCCCCGGTCTCCTTATTCCACACAATCGCCGTCTCGCGCTGGTTTGTGATACCAATCGCCGCGATATCTGCCGCCGTCGCCCGGATCATATTCATCGCTTCCACCGCAACCCCCAGCATTGAGGACCAGATTTCATTCGCATCGTGCTCCACCCATCCCGGATTCGGGAAAAACTGCCGGAACTCCT
>CAVCFM010000073.1:0-483 GCA_963601305.1 bacterium
GGCTTACGGGGATTTTGCGATAAAGCTGCTGCGGGAGAGCAGAAATCGTACACAGGAGGATAACACATTTATCTCGCCTCTGTCGGTGATGACGGCGCTTGAGATGACGAGAGCCGGGGCGAAGGGAGATACGCTGGACGAGATGGACGGGACGCTGTATGAGGATATGCTTCCCGCGGATGCCAAGGTCGAACTGATGCGGTTTGCAAACCGGCTGCCGGACACGAAGGATGTCAGCTTCCACATGGCAAATTCCATCTGGCTGACCGACGATGAGAAGCTGTTTACCCCGGATGAAAATTATCTGAAACAGGCGGCTGCCGACTACAATGCCTATATTTTTGAGGCGGATTTTAAAAATACGGCATGTGATGACATCAACCGCTGGGTGAAAAAAGAGACTGATGGCATGGTAAAAGACATTTTAGATGAGGTGCCGGAGGATGCAATCATGTATCTGGTAAATGCCATGGCATTTCAGGG
>CAVCFM010000073.1:493-8072 GCA_963601305.1 bacterium
GAATGGGAAAATACCTATGACGAAATGCAGGTAGATGAGGCGGAATTTACGGATGGCGGTGGAAATAAAAGTTCGGTGGATATGATGTACGATGAGGAGTATACTTATCTGGAGGATGAACATGCAACCGGTTTTGTGAAGCCGTACAAGGACGGCTACGCGTTTGTGGCATTGCTTCCGAATGAAGATATCTCGCTGGAGGACTATGTCGAAGGGCTGGATGGCAGCACATTTTTAAATCTGCTTGAGAACTCCGAAGATACGAAAGTGGAGACAGGACTTCCAAAGTTTACGGCAGAGACGAGCCTGGAGTTAAAGGATGTGCTTGCGGATATGGGGATGCCACTGGCATTTGATGAAGAAAATGCGGATTTTTCCGGGATGGGAACCTGCAGCGACGGCAGTAATATCTATATCAACCGTGTGCTGCACAAGACCTATGTGGATGTGAATGAGACGGGAACGAAGGCAGCCGCAGCGACGGTTGTGGAGATGGTTTCGGAGACGGCGCTTGAAATCGAGGAGCCGAAAGAGGTCATTTTGAACCGCCCGTTTTTGTATGCGATTATTGAACAGGACAGCGGTCTGCCGATTTTTATCGGAACGGTGGACTCACTTTAGGAGAAATGAATGGAAGACGAAAAGATTATTGATCTGTATTGGGAGCGCGATCAGCAGGCAATTGTTGCCACAAAGGAAAAGTATGGGCGATATCTGGGACGGATCGCGGATAACGTGCTACATAACAGGGAAGATTGCGAGGAGTGCCTCAATGACACCTGGCTGCGGGCGTGGAATTCTATGCCCACGGAGCGCCCGGCGATGCTGATGGCGTTTCTTGGCGCAATCACCAGAAACCTGTCCCTCGACAGATACCGCAGAAATCATGCCGGAAGGAGAGGCAGCGGTGAGATGGAATTTATTTTTGATGAGGTGCAGGATTTTTCGGGAAGGGACGAGGTGCAGCAGCATATCGACCGGATGGAACTGGTGGCAAGCTTAAACCGGTTTCTGGCGGAATTAGACGAGGAGAGCCGTGTGATGTTTGTGCGGCGCTACTGGTATATGGATGGCATTGCGGAAATTGCAGCGCGCACAGGATGCGGGGAGAGCCGTGTCAAATCGAAGCTTATGCGTCTGCGGAAGCGGTTAAGAAAGCATCTTTTGGATGATGGAATTGAGTAAGAGGGTGTGAATTATGAAAGCAATAGAAATGATGCATGCGATCGGCGGGATTGATGCGAAGTATGTGCAGGAGGCGGAAAATTACCAGAAGAAGCATCATAAGGTGATTTATAAGGCGCTGCCGGCAGCGGCGTGCCTGGTGCTGCTGCTCGGTGTGGGAGGATATGAACTTTTGTATCAGGGTACATCCGAAAGCGGGGAGCTGGCGGAGGAGACCGCGATCAGCCCGGAATCCCTGGAAGGGGAGGAAAACATCGTGGGCAGCGCATCGGATGGCGTTGACGCATCCGGGCTTGCGGCACAGGAGAGCAGCAGTCTTATCGTAAATGAGGTCGATTCCTTTACCGCCATTGCCATCGATATGGCAGCGCCGGATCAGACCGTAAGCTACACGGTGGAGGAATTGCAGGACTATTACGGCGTGCACATTGTGCCGGAAGATACGATTAACGGATTCGGTCTTACGGAGCAGACGCCGGAGGTGGAATATGAAGTGGGATATGATGCGTCCGGTGAGGTGATGAGCGACAACAACACAATCTGTTGGCAGAGTGAGGATGGAACACGTGTGTTAAAGGTAAGTGCACGCACGACGGAGTCCGGGATCATCACCACTTTTACGGAGGATGACCTGGAAAAATCACAGGTTGCCGGTACGGCAGTGACGGTGGCGCATGATGCGGGCAACACGGCAGTTGACTACTATCTTTCCATCTATGAAACGGATGGTGTGACCGTTACCGTGGAGACGGAAGGACTCTCGGAAGCGGATGTGCAGAATGTGCTGAACGAATTGTTAGAATAAAGTCATATATAACTGATGTATATGATATGCATAAGCCTTTGGAATAATCTTGACACTCAAGAAAGAAAGTATCATAATTGGCTTTAAGAATTAAGTTAGTGTGCAAGAATGGAGGCATATTTATGGATATCAGATTTGAGAAAAGAGACGTTTTAAAGGAGAAACCAGATCAGAAGCATTTAGGTTTTGGAAAATATATGACCGACTATATGTTTGTGATGGACTGGACAAAGGATGAGGGCTGGAAGGATGCCAGAATTGTTCCGAATGCACCGATTACCATGGATCCTGCCTGTGTGACACTGCACTATGCACAGGAGACATTCGAGGGTATGAAGGCATATCGCACGGCAGAGGGCAAGATCCAGCTGTTCCGTCCGGAGATGAACGCAAGAAGAATGATCAAGTCCAACGAGAGACTTTGTATGCCGGCGTTCCCGGAGGAGATGTTCGTGGAGGCTGTCAAGGCACTGGTTAAGGTCGAGGAGGACTGGGTTCCGTCAGAGCCGGAGACATCCCTTTACATCCGCCCGTTCATGTTTGCGACAGAGGCAGCGCTCGGTGTACATATGGCATCTTCCTATAAGTTTATGATCATCTGCTGCCCGGTTGGCGCTTACTACGCAGAGGGCATCAATCCGGTGAAGATCCTTGTCGAGGATGAACTGGTCCGTGCAGTGAAGGGCGGTACCGGATTTACCAAGTGCGGCGGCAACTATGCAGGTTCTATCTTAGGACAGGTAAAAGCTGAGAAGATGGGATATTCCCAGGTACTCTGGTTAGACGGTGAGCACCGCAAATATGTTGAGGAAGTAGGAACCATGAACATCATGTTCAAGATCGCCGGTGAGATTTACACCGCACCGATCGAGGGAACCGTTCTTCCGGGTGTCACAAGAGATTCCATGATCCATCTGCTGCGTGACTGGGGCTACAAGGTAAACGAGACAAGACTTGCTGTCGATGATCTGATGAAGGCAGGACATGACGGAACATTGGAGGAAGTATTCGGAACCGGTACGGCAGCAGTGATCTCTCCGGTCGGTGAACTCCGCTACAAGGACGATGTGGTAACCATCAATGACTTCAAGATCGGCGAACTGACACAGAAACTTTACGATACGTTAACCGGTATTCAGTGGGGCAAATTAGAGGATAAATACGGCTGGACAGTTGAGGTAAAATAATTTATGCGATATCAGTTGGAGAATGGGACGCTGCGCGTGGAGATCGACTCCTTTGGCGCAGAGGTAAGATCGGTTATCCGCAGATCGGACGGACGCGAGTATATGTGGCAGGCAGATCCGGCTTACTGGGGACGCACGTCACCGGTACTTTTTCCGTTTGTGGGAGCACCGAGGAATAAGCAGTACCGCTATGAGGGTAAAACCTATCAGATGGGGCAACATGGGTTTGCGCGGGATATGGAATTCGTATTGGAGCGGCAGAGTGCGGATGAAATCTGGTTCGTGCTGGAGTCGGACGAGGAGACTTACAAGAAATATCCGTTTGCTTTCCGGCTTTCCATTGGCTATCATCTGACCGGCAATGAGTTGGAGGTCATGTGGCGGGTGGAGAATACGGAGGACAAGCCGATGTATTTTTCCATCGGTGCGCATCCGGCATTCCGCTGCCCGATTGACGGCGAGGAGAGCAAAGCCGGGTATGGACTTTCCTTCGGTGGTCTGGACGATGAACTGCATCATCATGGCAACACGAAGGACGGACTGGCTGTGATGAAGGATCAGACGCTGGCACTGAAAAACGGCACGGTGAAGTTCTCGGAGGATTTTTTTGACGAGTGCACTTATATGGTTGAGGGAAAACAGACCGGCGAGGTCTCTCTCTTAGATGCCAAGGGCAATCCGTACGTGACGGTTGTGTTCGATGCACCGCTGTTTGCAATCTGGTCGCCGGAAGGCAAAAATGCACCGTTTGTGTGCATTGAACCGTGGTACGGCAGATGCGACGCCGTTGATTTCGAGGGAAGCATCGCAGAGCGGGAGTACGAGAACGGACTGGCAGGCGGCGGCAAGTTTGCGGCGTCTTATCGGATGCGCTTCAACTGACGCATAATCGCCCGATGTGTGGCATATATTGTTAGCATATCATATGGGGCAGGTTATGGATGATGATAAATCATGAGTTAAAGCCGAGAAATGCAAAAGAAAATCCGGCGCGGGCGCTTTGCGTGGCAGTGTTTGCGATGTGTATTGTGAGCGGACTGCTGCTTCTTATTCTGGCGTTTGTTCTGTATACGATGGAACCGGCGGAGTCGGTCATCCGTATCGGAGTGGTGGCAGTGTATGTGGTGGCAGGGCTTGTGGGAGGCATTTTAGCAGGCAAGCTGATGCGTGAGCAGAAGTTTTTGTGGGGGCTTGCGGCAGGCGGCATTTATTTTGCACTGCTGTTTCTGTTTTCGGTCCTGATGAAAGGCGGAATCGACACGGAGCCGGTGAAGCTGATCACCACCTTGATATTATGCGGCGCGGCAGGAATGGCGGGCGGCATGGTAAGCTAAAAAAATGCTTTTCATATGAAAAAGAATATGTTATAATTCAGAAGATTACACGAACTCTGCGTCTTGGTGACAAAAGAGTTACTTAAAAATGTTTCGAAAAGGAGAGTTCATATTATGAAACACGTTAAGACATTAAATACCAGAAAATTACAGAACACCATCAAAAAAGGCGGATGTGGTGAGTGCCAGACTTCATGTCAGTCTGCTTGCAAGACTTCCTGTACAGTAGGAAATCAGAGCTGCGAGAACAGATAATTTTTTGAGAGCGGGCTTGCCCGTAAGTGAATAACGATACATACAGACGACCGTTCGCGTAGCGTGCGGTCATTTGTACGTTAAAAGAACAAGTCATTTTTGATTATTAGAAAGAGAGGAAATATTATAGTGGTTCATCAGTATAAGAATAACGGCTATGATATTGTACTGGATGTAAACAGTGGAGCAATCCATGTGGTAGATGATATGACATACGATATCATTGCCATGTATGAGACAAGCTCCAAGGAGGAGATCGCCGATAAGCTTTCCGCACAGTATCCGAGAGAGGAAGTGCTTGAGGCGATTGAGGAAGTTCAGACATTAGTAGATAACGGAGAGCTTTTTACAAAGGATACTTATGAGAATTATATGATGGATTTCAAGAAGCGTCCGACCGTGGTAAAAGCACTTTGTTTACATATTGCCCATGACTGTAACCTTGCCTGTCAGTATTGTTTTGCAGAGGAAGGCGAGTATCATGGAAGAAGGGCATTGATGTCCTTTGAGGTCGGCAAGAAGGCACTTGACTTTTTGATCGCCAATTCCGGTCAGCGCAGAAACCTCGAAGTGGATTTCTTCGGCGGCGAACCGCTTATGAACTGGCAGGTGGTCAAGGATTTAGTGGCATACGGAAGAGAGCAGGAGAAGCTGCACGACAAGAAGTTCCGTTTTACCTTGACGACCAACGGTGTCCTGCTTAACGACGAGATCATGGAATTCTGCAATCGTGAGATGGGAAATGTAGTCCTTAGTATCGACGGCAGAAAAGAAGTGCACGATAAGATGCGCCCGTTCCGCAAGGGAGCCGGCAGTTATGACCTCGTTGTGCCGAAGTTCCAGAAGTTTGCAGACAGCAGAGATCAGGAGCGCTACTATGCGAGAGGTACCTTTACGCACTTCAACCCGGATTTCGCTGCGGATGTCATCCATCTGGCTGATCTGGGATTTAAGCAGATTTCTGTGGAGCCGGTCGTTGCACCGCCATCAGAACCTTATGCGATCAAAGAATCTGACCTGCCGCAGCTGTTCGAGGAATACGACAAGCTGGCTGTGGAGATGTTAAAACGGCATAAGAATGGAGAAGACTTCAACTTCTTCCATTTTATGATAGATTTGGAGGGCGGTCCATGTGTGGCAAAGCGCCTTTCCGGATGTGGTTCGGGAACCGAGTATCTGGCGGTAACTCCTTGGGGAGATTTTTACCCATGCCATCAGTTTGTAGGTAATGAAGACTTCCTGTTGGGTAACGTGGACGAAGGTATTGTAAGAACAGATATCTGTGATGAATTTAAGTGCTGCAACGTATATGCAAAGCCGAAATGCCGCGATTGTTTTGCAAAGTTCTACTGCAGTGGCGGATGTGCAGCAAATGCTTACAATTTTACAGGGGACATTACAGGAGCCTACGATATCGGATGCGAACTCCAGAAAAAACGTGTGGAATGTGCAATTATGCTGAAAGCAGCAGAATGTGAGTAATCCGCACAGCGACTAAGAAAGGAAGAGGAGCAATGAAGAAAAGCAAAGCAGCAGTCATTTTGGCTGTGATCCTGATTGCTACGGTGGGTCTGGTGTATTATAGTTCTCTTGTTTTATCCACCACCGGCAAGGGGGAGGACATGAGTATTCCGTTGGGACTTGATCTGTCCGGCGGTGTATCCATCACATACCAGGTTGTGGATGATAACCCAAGTTCCGAGGATATGAAGGATACGATTTATAAGTTACAGAAGCGTGTGGAAGGTTACAGTACCGAAGCCGTTGCTTACCAGGTCGGTGATGACCGTATCACTGTAGAGATTCCTGGTGTGACAGATGCCAATGAGATCCTGGAGGAGCTTGGTAACCCGGGGTCCCTGGAATTCCAGCTGGAAGACGGAACCGTTTATATGACCGGTGATGAGATTGCCAATGCACAGGCAGGAACACAGGACAACGGATATGGCGGCAGTGAGTATGTGGTACAGCTGACCATGACCGACGAGGGCGCCAAGATTTTTGCAGAGGTAACAGCAGATAACGTTGGAAATAATCTTCCAATCGTATATGACGGAGAAGTGATCTCCAACCCGACCGTACAGTCTGCGATCAGCGGTGGCAGCGCGGTAATTACCGGTATGTCAAGCTACGAGGAGGCAGAGACACTTGCAACACAGATCCGTGTCGGTGCACTTTCCCTTGAGTTAAAAGAGTTAGAGTCCTCTGTTGTCGGCGCACAGCTGGGAAGCTCCGCAATTTCTTCCAGCTTAAAGGCAGCAGCGATCGGACTTGCGATCATCATTATTTTCATGATTGCTGTATATGCAGTGATGGGTGTGGCAGCGTCTATCGCACTGGTGATCTATACCACGATGGTTATTGCCACCTTACAGCTGTTTGAGATTACACTGACCCTGCCGGGTATCGCAGGTATCATCCTTGGTATCGGTATGGCGGTGGATGCGAACGTTGTTATTTTCTCCCGTATCCGGGAGGAGATCGCAGCCGGCAAATCCGTGCGCAATGCCATCCAGCTTGGTTTCCAGAAGGCATTATCCGCAATTTTAGACGGTAACATTACCACATTTATTGCGGCGATCGTACTGATGCTGTTAGGCTCCGGTTCCGTAAAGGGATTTGCGTATACTCTGATGATCAGTATTGTGTTCTCTCTGTTTACCGCACTTCTGGTAACCAGATGGGTAATGAATTCATTCTACAGCTTGGGCGTTACCAATGAGAAGTTCTACGGCAAGGCAAAAGAGGTAAAGACCATCGACTTTGTCGGCAAACGTGCGATCTTCTTCGGTATCTCCCTTGCAGTGATCGCA
>CAVCFM010000074.1:0-2062 GCA_963601305.1 bacterium
CCCATGAGCAGGGTGCATCCCATGCGGCGGATGGATATGCGAGAAGTACAGGAAAGGTCGGCGTGTGTTTTGCGACATCGGGACCGGGAGCGACGAATCTGGTTACGGGAATTGCAACCGCGTATATGGACTCCGTTCCAATGGTGGCGATCACATGCAATGTCAATGTCCCGCTGCTGGGCAAGGACAGTTTCCAGGAGATTGATATTGCCGGAATCACAATGCCGATCACCAAGCACAATTTTATCGTCAAAGACATCACGAAGCTTGCGGACACGATCCGCAGAGCCTTTTCCATCGCGAGAAAAGGAAGACCGGGACCGGTGTTGGTGGATATTCCAAAGGATATCACGGCTGCTAAGACTGAGTATACATATTGTGAGGCTAAGCCGGCAAGCCGCGTGACAGAGACCATCCGGGAAGCGGATATTGAGAATGCGGTGGCGATGATCCAGGCTGCGAAGAAGCCATATATTTTTGTGGGTGGCGGGGCAGTTATCTCTGGTGCCAGTGAGGAACTAGGCACATTTGCAGAAAAGGTCGACGCTCCGGTGTGTGACACCTTAATGGGCAAGGGCGCATTTGATGGAACGAACCCGCGCTACACCGGCATGCTTGGCATGCACGGCACGAAGACATCCAACCTGGGTGTCAGTGAATGTGACCTTTTGATCGCTGTTGGCGTCCGGTTCTCCGACCGTGTGCTCGGCAATGCGCAGACATTTGCAAAGCAGGCGAAAATCTTACAGATTGATATCGACCCGGCGGAGATCAACAAGAATATCCGCGTGGATGCCAGCGTGATCGGGGACTTAAGGGAAGTTTTAAAATGCATCGATGCAAAGTTGGAGCAGCAGGCGCATCCAGAGTGGATTTCCCATATGATGGAGTTAAAGGCAAAATATCCGCTTACTTACCCGGACGTGGGCCTTAGTGGACCGTACCTTGTGGAAGAGGTGTACCGTCAGACCAACGGCGAGGCGATTATCGTGACCGAGGTCGGTCAGCACCAGATGTGGGCGGCTCAGTATTACAAATATGCAAAACCGCGTACTTTTTTATCTTCCGGAGGTCTTGGAACCATGGGATACGGTCTGGGGGCTGCCATCGGTGCGCAGGTGGCAAATCCGGATAAACAGGTCATTAATTTTGCGGGAGACGGCTGTTTCCGCATGAATATGAACGAGATTGCAACGGCTGTGAGACAGAAATTGCCGTTGATCGAGATCATTGTCAATAACCATGTGCTGGGTATGGTACGGCAGTGGCAGGATCTGTTTTACGAGAAGCGCTATTCGGCAACGGTGTTGGATGATGGCGTGGATTTTGTAAAATTGGCAGAGGCAATGGGGGCTACAGGTTATCGTGCAACGAGCCGTGAGGAATTTAATGAGGCTTTGAAAAAAGCACTTGCGGCAGACGGACCGGTGGTAATTGATTGTATTATAGACTGTGACGATAAGGTGTGGCCGATGGTGGCACCTGGTGCGGATATCAGCACCTGTTTTGGCGGGGATGATATCTGATCGGTACGCAGAGAGTAGTGTAGGCAGCAATTGATTTTTTAATATGAGGAGGAAGTTATTATGAGCAGAGTGTACAATTTTTCGGCAGGTCCGGCGGTGCTTCCGGAGGAGGTCTTACAGGAAGCAGCAGATGAGATGTTAGACTACAGAGGATGTGGAATGTCCGTGATGGAGATGAGTCACCGCTCCAAGGTGTATGACACCATCATCAAGGAAGCAGAGCAGGATTTAAGAGATCTGATGCATATCCCGGATAACTATAAAGTCCTGTTTTTACAGGGCGGAGCATCCCAGCAGTTTGCGATGATCCCGATGAACCTGATGAAGAACAAAAAAGCGGGCTATATCGTGACCGGACAGTGGGCGAAAAAGGCATATCAGGAAGCATCGATCTACGGCGAAGCGGTAAAACTGGCGTCATCCGAGGATAAGACATTTTCCTATATCCCGGATTGTTCCGACTTAGATATCCCGGAAGACCTGGATTATGTATACATCTGTGAGAATAACACCATCTACGGAACGAAGTACAAAGA
>CAVCFM010000075.1:0-6597 GCA_963601305.1 bacterium
GGCTGGCGGTGTGTTGGTATACGGAATTCCGGAATTCCGTCTGCCAAAGCAGAAAGTTGTTGCAGCCGAGGTCGAGAATGTCAAGGCATTAGGTGTTAAAATCGAGACAAACGTTGTCATCGGCAAATCTGTCACCATTGATGAGCTGATGAAGGATGAGGGATTTGAGGCAGTATTTATCGGTTCCGGTGCTGGTCTTCCGAGATTTATGGGAATCCCGGGCGAGCAGGCGATGGGCGTGTTCTCCGCCAATGAGTACCTGACCAGAAATAACCTGATGAAAGCCTTTAAAGAGGGTTATGATACCCCGATCAAAAAGGGACAGAAGGTTATCGTTGTAGGTGGCGGTAACGTGGCAATGGATGCTGCCAGAACAGCAAAGAGACTTGGCGCGGAGGTACATATTGTATACCGCCGTGGCGAGGAGGAGCTGCCGGCACGTAAGGAAGAAGTACACCACGCAAAAGAAGAGGGAATTATCTTTGATCTGTTACAGAATCCGACAGAGCTTCTTGTGGACGAGAATGGCTGTGTGAAGGCTGCAAAGGTTATCCGTATGGAACTCGGCGAGCCGGATGCGTCCGGAAGAAGAAGCCCGGTGGAAATTCCAGGCTCTGAGTACGAAATCCCGGCAGATATTGTGATCATGTCACTGGGAACCTCCCCGAATCCATTGATCTCATCCACCACCGAGGGACTTGAGATCAACCGCAGAAAATGTATTGTTGCGGAGGAGGAGAACGGACAGACTTCCAAAGAGGGCGTGTTCGCCGGAGGAGATGCCGTGACAGGTGCAGCGACAGTTATCCTTGCCATGGGTGCAGGAAAAGCTGCTGCAAAGGGAATCGACGAGTACCTGAGAAATAAATAAGCAGAAAAATAAACGCATAATAAAATCCGGCGGTGTGATAGAGAAAATCACATCGCCGGATTTTTTGCTCGATAGAAATATCGTGCCTGCCAGAAAAATCTGTGCTACACAAAAATCAGTCCAGATTGATATGTTTTCGCACGATGACGTTGCAGACGACATAGAGAATGACCGCGCCAGCCAGAGACTCCAGTAAGCTTGAGTACAGTACCGTGTTCATCGCATCTGCGTAGAGCTCCTCGGACATGAAGACGGTGTTTGTCAGCATGGAGGAGGAGTAGCCGGTCAGTACCAGAGTGGTGGAGCCTATGATCTGATTGATGATATAGATGACTACACCGGCAATGACGGATGCGCCGATTTTGTGCTGGCCAAACAACTGCCCAATGGAAAGACTCGCGTAAATCCACAGCAGATAGGACATGCAGGATAAAAACAGTGCTACGATCATATAAACGACAAGAGAGCCAGGGGTCATTCCATAGATTGCTGCGATCTCCTGCCAGCTTTCATTGGTGACCTCCTGCCAGATTTCCCCGTTTGACATACCGGTCAAAAGCCCGACGACGGAGAGAAACAGCAGAGCAAAGGATAAAAGCATCCAGATCATGGAGACGAACAGCTTGACGTGGAGCGTGGTAAGCGGCCGCACCGGCAGGGTGTGGGTCAGATATCCCTGGTCGGAGTACATCGTCTTGTAAAAATGGATGCACATATAGACGTAGGTGATGACAAACAGTGCGAATATCGCTAATATGTAGAGCACGAGAACGGATACGGTGGCGATGTCTGCAATGTCACTGTCATTGGTCGGGAACCAGTATCTGCGCAGGACGATGGAGCCGACGATGCTGATGGCAACGATAAAGGCGTATAAGATCAGCATGACCTTTGCGGTATTTTTAAATTCGTATTTGATTAATTTGCCTAACATCTGAATACCTCCCTGAAAAGTGTGTCGACGGATTTGCCTTCCTTTGCCCGGATATCATCCACAGAGGAGGTCAGCCGGATCTGTCCGTTCTGGATAAAAATGACCTCATCTAAGATATTTTCGATATCTGCGATCAGGTGGGTCGAGATCAGGATCGAGGCATTCGGGTCGTAGTTCGAGAGAATAACATCTAAGATGTAGTCTCTGGCAGCCGGATCCACGCCTGCGATCGGTTCGTCTAAGATGTAAAGATCCGCGCGGCGGCTCATGACAAGAATGAGCTGAACCTTTTCCTTAGTTCCCTTGGACATGGACTTTAAGCGGTCCGCCGGGTTGATCTGTAACTTGGCAAGCATGTCGTAGGCGCGCAGTGTGTCAAAATCTTCGTAGAAATCAGCAAACAGCCGGATGACATCATTGACACGCTGGTTCATATTCAGGTATGTGTGGTCCGGCAGATAGGAGATGCGCTTTTTGCTCTCCACACCGATGGGATTTTCACACATGAAAAGCGAGCCGGAGGTCGGGGTAAGCAGACCGTTCATCATCTTGATGAGCGTCGTCTTGCCGCTGCCGTTTGGCCCGAGCAGTCCGATGATGTGACCGCTTTCAATGGAAAAACTGATGTGGTCGACGGCGGTTTTGGCGCCGAACTTTTTGGTGATATCCTTACATTCTAATAAGGTGCTCATGATTTGTCCCCTTTCATATTGCGGCTCATCAGAGCAAGGATTTCTTCATTATTAAAACCTAACTGCTGCATGAGTCCTAAAAATTCAGTGATTTTTTCATCTGCAAGTGATGTTTTTAATTCGTCTATCATAGCTTTGTCCTCCGTGATAAAACGACCGCTGGTGCGCTGGGAATACACAAGTCCCGTGCGCTCTAATTCCTGAAATGCTTTCTGCATCGTGTTGGGGTTGACGGCAGCTTCCGCGGCTAAATCCCGCACGCTGGGAAGCTTATCGCCGGGGGCGTAGCGCCCGGAAATAATGTCCATCTGGATGCGTTCCACAATCTGAAGAAAGATTGGGCGGTCAGAATTTAAATTCCATGGCATATTGTCACCTCAATTCCTTTTTTTGTACTAATCGAATAATACAATAATACAAAGAGAAAGTCAACACAAAAAGATAAGTTTTTAAGTGTTATTTTTGGTTGAAACTTGTATAAAATGTGTTAAAATATAGGAAAGAAGTAGTAATAACACATGAATTTTCAGAATTATATGATGTTTATACGAAGATAGAAAAGAGGGAATAATTATGAAGACGAGAGAATACGATTTGTGGGCAGACGGTTACGGAGGAGCGGTTCATCTGCTGGACGATAAAGACGAATATCCGGTTGCAGGATACTCCGAGCTGTTGGCGGAAGTGTATGAGATGGTTCGCAAATCCGATGCCAAGAAGGTATTGGACGCAGGATTCGGAACCGGAATTTTGACACGTAAGTTATATGCGGATGGATATGATATCTGCGGAATTGATGCATCAGAGCAGATGGTAGAGGCTGGAAAAGAAAGCATGCCAAACGCCAAGTTAGTGATGGCAGATTTTTCTTTTGGCATGCCGCTCAGCTTTGTGAACACAGAGTTTGATGTGATCATCAGCACATATGCATTCCATCACATTGATCATTTTGAGAAGGCAAGTCTGATCAACGATATGCTGCGCCACTTAAAGGACGGGGGTAAGATCATCATCGGTGATCTGGCGTTTGAGTCGCTGCAGGAGTTGAAGGATTTCCGCGCTGCGAATAAGGAGAACTGGCTGTACGAGGACTTGTATATGGTTTACTCAGAAGTAGTCAAGAACTTTGAACATGCAGAGTGGAAGAAGATTTCCAAATGTGCCGGAATTGTCACGATCACCAAATAATCCAATTAAGAAAATATCCATTTGTGCCGATATAGTAAGTGTCAGGGGATGAGTTAAGCTAGGGACGGCGTCAGAATTCGTGTATGCGGAGAACTGACGGCGTCCTTTTTTATGTCATAGGTTTGCTTCCTGCGACATAAAAAGCTTTGCAAACAGGGTTTATGAAAAATTAAAGGTAGCATATGGATACAGAAAACAACAGCAGAAGAGAGCGCGATACGCTGGAATTGTCTGCAATCTGGGAGGATGAGATATTTCTCTCTGAGAATTATGATGATATTTCAGAGAACGTGCGGCGCGTCGGGGAGTGGAACACGGAGGCAGTCTACGAGATTGCCAATGAGACCATGCAGAAATATTACGAGACGGTATTTGATGCGATGACAGTGCAGAATCTGTTCTGCAGCTGTTATCTAAAGTGCATTGCGCAGAAAGAATATTCGGATGTCTATGGACAGACCAAGCTGGAGATCCTGGCAAAAATCTACGAGTATTTTTCCAGGGCGAACGCGAGGAAAAGTGTGTCGCAGAATGAGGCGGAAGGCCGCCGGCTTGTGGAGGACTGCGGACTTTCCTGGGCTGGGACGACCTATTACAATTCCCACTATTACTATGCCTGTGAAAAGATGCAGAAAAGTTTTCGCATGCTCTGTGACGAAATCTGCGATGAATGGGGCATGCGTGGACTGGATTTTATGAAAATCGAGACAGAGAGCCGGTTTCGACCGGTGGGGGGAATGAAATTTCACGGCGTGTTTGTCTGGGCGCAGATGAAGGACAACTATCCCTGCAATCAATACGGGTTAAAAAAACAGGATATGGAACCGCCGCAGAATTTTGTCTATCTGTACCGGAACCACTTAAAGGAGGCACAGCAGGAGACTGTGGCACAGCTGGGAAAACAGTTAAAAACACAGATGGAACTGGTGGCGGGACACCGGGAGCGGGGATTGTGGCGCAGTTTTTTGCTGGCAGGCGACAGAGATTACCACAACGGAATGAGTTATCTGCTGGAGGGCAGATTGCAGGATGTAAAAGATGAGCAGCTGTACTGTGAGACGCTCTGCTTTTTGGAAAATTTCAGATTGTATCGGGCAGGCGGCTGTGTGGAGTATCTGTATACCTACTAAAATTTGTAAAAAATATAGCAATCTGTGTAAAATTTTTGTGTAGTAAAAAAATGTGATAGAAAGAAAATATAAATTGTAGTATAATAATTCTGTACGCAAATGAAAGTGTTAATCGGAGGAAGGCACATGAACGAAAAATTATCAGAGAACAAATTCCGCTATAATGATAAGCGAGAGCGCTATCTGCGGATGAACAAGTTTTTTATGCTTGCAGCAATGTATAACTGGGCAATGTACATATTTTATCTGCTGTTAAAGCTGGCCAATCACAATATCAGCGTAACAGGAAGTGCCATAAGTCTGTTACTGATTGTTATTTTTCTGGTATCAGACTGTGTGGTTTATTTTAAAGACAAGGCGACTCACAAGTTGAATCATGTGGTAGGAATTGAGATCAGTGTTATGTTTGCGATTGTTGCATTCTTTACAAATGCGGAGTTCCTTTATTTCACGCCACTTATTATGTTGGCATTGCAGATTCCTTATTATGAGTACCGGGTGTTCAGACGGTTTTCAAGAGCGTATACGCTGACCTATACAGCTGTCTTGATCGTGCGTGGAGTTATGGGAAAACTGAACCCGGATGTGGACGGTTTGTGCAGACTGATATCCGTTTATCTGATGCTCTATGTGCTCGCCAAGCTCGGAAGTATTACCCAGAGTTTCAGTGATGATGCACTTGGTTCCGTGGCAGAGCAGAGCGATAAGCAGAAAGTTGTTCTGGACGGTGTGTTAGAGATTTCAAAAACCGTGCAGGAGGAGACCGCTAAGAGTACTGACCTGGTAAGCGAGCTGGTGCGCGCGACAGAGTCTGTGGCGCACAGTATGCAGGAGATCACCAGTGCGACGAACACAACGGCCAACAATATTGAAGTGCAGAATAACATGACACAGTCGATACAGACTGCGATTGAGGAGACCGGAGAGCGTTCCCACAAGATGGTTGCCATTGCGACAGAGTCGAATGAGAGTATTCAGGAGAATCTACGTGTGATGGAAGAGTTAAAGGGACAGTCGGTAGTGCTGGCAGATACGAACAAAGACGTCACAGAATCCATGGGGCGCTTACAGGATAAGACAAAAGAGGTCGAACAGATTGCAGGTATGATCTTAAATATCTCCAGCCAGACCAATCTGCTGGCGTTGAATGCATCCATCGAGAGTGCGAGAGCCGGAGAGGCAGGCCGTGGATTTGCGGTAGTTGCAGAGCAGATCAGACAGCTGGCAGACCAGACCAGAACTTCCACAGAAGAGATTACCCGGATCATCAATGAGTTAAATCAGAATGCCAATGAGGTTGTCCGTTCGGTAGAACATTCCGTGGAGGCGACAGAAAGCCAGAATGAGAATATCAAGAAGGCTGCGGAATCCTTTGAGAGCCTGAATCAGAATATGACACAGCTGATCGCAGATATCAATGGAATTTCAGATCAGATATCCGGATTGTCGGATTCCAACAACCAGATTGTAGAGAATATCTCCCAGCTGTCCGCTGCGACAGAGGAAGTTACCGCAAGTGCAGAGCAGGTGCGTGAGATGAGCGAGCAGAATCTTACCTATGCAGAAGATGTAAAGGGAGCCATTCAGCTGATCAGTGATAAGACAGAGAGCATGAAGCAGTACGTGTAAAGTATGTGATCGGATAGCGTGTTTTCATGTAACACGATATTGTCGATAGAGTAAAAAGGCGTATCATCCAATCGGATGGTACGCCTTTTCGTGTGCAATGCGCGCGTTATTCGTGTGCGCCGCGTTTTGTTGATAATTATTTTAACAGACAGG
>CAVCFM010000076.1:0-2147 GCA_963601305.1 bacterium
TCACCAGAGACCGGGAAATGGAGCAGTTTGTGCTAAAGCACATATCCTTCGGCGGTGGCTGCATCAATGATACCATCATCCACCTTGCAACTTCTGAGATGGGATTTGGCGGCGTAGGCCATAGCGGCATGGGAACGTACCATGGAAAAGCGGGATTTGAGACATTCAGTCACCGCAAGAGCATTGTCAAAAAGTATAATTGGATCGATCTGCCGATGCGTTACCACCCGTATGCGGATTGGAAAGATAAAATCATCCGGGTGGTGATGAGGTAATCTGTAACGCTGTACCCAGCTGTGAAAAAAATTGCGTCAAAAAATGTAAAAATCTACTAGACAATTACAGAAAAGTATGCTAATATAATTAGGCACGATTTCGGAAGATATCGTACCTAATATATCGATGCGTGGCTCAGCTTGGTAGAGCGCTGCGTTCGGGACGCAGAGGTCGCAGGTTCAAATCCTGTCGCATCGACTACGTGAAACCCTTGAAAAATAAGGGAAAAATTAAGATGGACTTTCCAAAATGGAGAGCCCATCTTTTTTGTTTGACTAACATTTGACTAACACGGCTATTTTTCATCAAAGAGAGCACCCAGCGAATCAGATGCGACGGTATCGCGTTTTTCCAATGCATGGGCGTATATGTTCATCGTGGTGGAGGTCTCCGCATGTCCCAAGCGCCGGGATACGGTCTTTACATCCACATTCTGGGAGATCAACAGCGTTGCGGATGTGTGCCGGAGTCCGTGCAGCGTTATGTCTGGCAGCTTATCCTCGTGCTCTGCATTGTATATGCGGATAACCTTCTTTACAATCTTATTTGGTGTCGATAAGTCGATGCGCTGCCCGTCGTTCTGAATGAATATGTAGTTGTCTCCATCCCAGTAATCCCCCAGTGAGGTTTTATACCGGTCCTGCTCAGTCTTGTATTCTCTCAGCATGTCAATGACGAAATCCGGCAGCACGATCTTGCGGACAGAGTGCCCGTTCTTGGGTGCCTTTGTGATGTTTCCATACCGCTTAGTTCTGGCAGTAGACTTTGTGATGTTGATCGTGTTCGCGTCTAGGTCGACATCATCCCAGGTCAAGGATACCAGCTCGCCACGCCGGAACCCACCGAACACTGCCACATATAGCAGCACCTTATATTTCAACTCAAACTTTTTCGTGTCGTAGTGGCGCACTCCATTTTTAGGCAGCCTGCCACCATGGGGGACGCGATACGGCTCGTCAAGCTGGGCGAAAAACGCCTTTGTTTGCTCTAGGGTCAGATAATTGTCTTTTTGAATTTTGGCGCTCTTTGGCGGTCTGGCGCGCTCACAAGGGTTACTTTCTATCAGCTGCCACTGTACCGCGGTGTTGAGTGAGCTGTTTATGATCTGATGCACGCGCTTGATGGTGCTCGGGCTGTAGTCCATATGCTTTCCGTTGCGCATATAGCCTGTTTCAGCCATTTTACTGTATAGCCTGGTAATGTGTAAGGGTTGCAGCTCCGAAAGCCGTATATGACCGATTGCGGGCAGGATATGAAGTCGCAAATAGCTTTCCGTCGTTTCGTATGAGGTATCTTCCATCTGGGACGTGCTGTATTGCTCCATCCAGAGCTTAGAATATTCTAAATAGGTCATTTTCCGACCTTTTAAGCATTTTCCGTTTTTGACCCGCTCCTCAAAGTCAAGCGCGAACTTCTGGAGATCCTTCTCATTCTGCTTGTCGGTTTTCTCCGGGTCCGGTGTCCAAGTGATCGTCTCAAGAATCTGCTTATCATGAATATCACGACCGTTACTCACTGTTATCTGGTAGTTCTTTCCTCGTTTCCTTATGCTTGCCATTGTATCATCCTCCTAAAAATAGGCGCAAAAATAGCGCGACTGCTTGATTTATCGCGCTCCGAATGGTACAATATGCTTGCTTAGGGCTTTTGTATCATTCAAGAGCATGCCGTCCTGGTGTTGGTTGCACCGGGGCGGTTTTTTATTTACATATGTTGGTACTGGGGACCATTTGGGTCCGAGTGAAAACTTACTCGGGCTGAAAAGTCAGCCGGTCGAACCCGTATTTTTTATGCGGGTTTCGCTAAAGTTTTAGCGTTTCCGCATTGGCGCGGAGCCGGGCACTTACTGCATGAGCACCTCGACATTGATG
>CAVCFM010000077.1:0-2892 GCA_963601305.1 bacterium
CCCCTCAATCAGTTCGTGCTCTGTAAGAACCGCCTTTCCCTTTTCAATATCATCTACCACCTTTTTCAAATAAGCCATATTGCTCTCTGAATAAAATGGATCTACAGATACATCAAATGGTATTCTTTTTTCTCTTGTCATTTTCTTTGCAAAGATTGTAAATGCCGTCGTCATACTCAGCCCCAATTCTTTGCAAGTCTCCTCCATACTTTTTTTTAACACTTCGTCCATACGGAAATTTACCATTGCCTGTGCCATAATAACACTCCTTTCCTTTGCTTCAATTTTATCACTGGTATTTGTTTTTGTAAAGCATTTGATATATTTTTGCTTTACATTATTGTATTCAAAAATATTTTTTCTATCCCCCATTCCATAAAAATCCAGTACATTTGCCACAGAATCATTGACAAATTCCGCCTCTTTTAGTGTATAATAATAGTACTTTCGTGGCATTTGGGGCTATGAAAAGTATTCTATGGAGGTTTATCATTATGGCTGTAAAAGCAAGTGATCATTACAAAGTTTATAAGAATCCAAACGGTCCAACGTTGAGCACCGTGACAAGAAAAATTATCGAAAAAGATGGCTTATATTTTAAAGACATCGACGGAACTGGCGAAGTGTCAAAGGTAAATGACTGGCGTCTTCCGGCAAGCGAGCGTGCAAAGGCTTATGTGGAGCTTCTCTCCGCAGACGAAAAGATCGGACAGCTCTTCATCTCCGACTGGCGCATGGGAAAATATCCGATGCCTCTGGCTATGGGAAGCAAGGAGATTCCGGAATTTACCTTAGATGAGTCTGGAACCTTGGACGAGGCGGAGCACACCGTACAGAACATTTTCGGTGAGCAGTATATTCCGGGTACCTCAACCCTGTTAAAAGAGTGGTTTGCGCGCCACATCATTTTACGTGCAAATGCCAAGGCAGAGGACCTTGCCGATTATATGAACCAGCTGCAGGCTGTCGCAGAGGAGTGCGAGCATTTCGTGCCGGTGATGGCAGCGTCCAACTCCCGTAACGAATATGCAGAGCCGGTATTCGGTATGAACGATGCCTCCGGTATTTTTGCAGCATGGCCAGGAACCTTAGGTATCGCAGCCGCTGTCAAAGGAACCGATGACCTTGGTATCGTCGATGACTTTTCTGACTGTATCCGCCGTTCCTGGAACGCTTCCAACCTCAGAAAAGGTTACATGTACATGGTGGATGTCATGACTGACCCGAGATGGCAGCGCTCTTACGGTACCTTCGGTGAGGATACCGAGTTGATCTGCAAAATTGCAGAGCGCATGATCCCGACCGTTCAGGGAAGTGAAGATGGCGTTACCTCTGACGGTGTTGCCCTGACAATGAAGCATTTCCCGGGCGGCGGTGCGCGTGAAAACGGATACGACCCGCACTACGCAGCCGGACAGTGGAACGTCTATCAGACACCTGGCAGCTTAGAGAAATATCATCTTCCAAGCTTCCGCTCCTCCGTCGGCAAAAACGTGGCTGCCATTATGCCATACTACGCAAAACCTGCAAAGGAAAAGAGCGCTCCTCAGGTGGTAGACGGAAAAGAAATCGAGATGCAGCCATTTGGATTTGCTTACAACAAGCCGCTTATCGATGGACTTCTCCGCAAGAATATGGGCTTTAAGGGATATATCAACTCCGATACCGGTATCGTCCACAACATGTGCTGGGGCGTTGAGATGCTCGATGAGCCGGAGCGTATCGGATTTGCGATCAACCACGCTGGCGTGGATGTCATCAGCGGTAACTTCGATCAGGCTCTGGGAAAAGAGAGCTATGAGCGTGGCAAAAATAATTACTATGACACCCATGAAGTTCCGGAAGGTTTCACGAAGGATGAGTTAGTCCTGACCGACGAGGCATTGAACCGTGCAGTTGCCCGCACATTGACTGGAATGTTCGAGTTGGGATTATTTGATGATACCTACCGCGACCCGAAGGTTGCCGCAGAGGTTGCTGCCACACAGTCCGACTGGGACAAGGCAATGGATGCGCACCGCAAGAGCGTAACCCTTCTGAAAAATGACGGTACTTTACCTCTTACCAAAGAGAAATTATCCGGCAAAAAAGTATATGCAGAGGCATTCCATCAGCTTCCGGAGAGAGCCGAAGTTCTGACCAAAGAGTTAAAAGAACTGCTCACCGATGTCACTCTTGTGGACGACCCGGCACAGGCTGACTACGCAATCCTGATGCTGAATCCAAAATCCGGCGCTTACTTCAGTGCAACCAAGGGATATCTGGAATTAGACATCTGCGAAGGCAAAATGGTCGCTGACGTGGACGAGTCCTGCCGTCCGATGGAGAGCACACACGAAGAGACCACTCTTTACGGCGCTAACCGCATTCCTGAGATTGCCGCCGCTGTTCACGCAAACGGTGGTAAAGTCATCGCCAATGTCAACGTCGTACTGGCATGGCTGCTTGGAAATGTAGAGCCTTATGTCGATGCATTGACCTTGGGCTACGATACCTATGCATCCGCTACCTTAGATGTCTACTTCGGAAGATTTTCACCGGTTGGAAAGCTCCCGATCACGATGCCTCGCGGCGACGAAGTGATCGCTGTCGGAGCCGATGGCGTATGCGTAAGCCCGAACGATGTACCGGGTTACGACAAAGATCTGTATATGCCGGATTCTCTCAAAGATGAAAACGGAAAAGCTTATGCTTACCGCGATGCAGCCGGCAATTACTATGAATTGAATTTTGGATTGAGTTACTAATCACACTCCCCTTAAGCATACCGGATAATAATCCAGATCTGCTTAAGGGGATTTTTATGTCAAAATTTATAACAACGATTTTTCCGCCAAAAAGGTGATCAATCCGCTTATGGGAATCACACTCTGTTCCATCGTATCTCTATCC
>CAVCFM010000078.1:0-2910 GCA_963601305.1 bacterium
CGATATGAGATACCGTATACGGAAGTTAAGAAGTCGGGATTTACGGAGGCAATGAGATGATTGAGGTAAAAGAAACAACCATCAAAGATATCAATAACGTTCAGAGGCTTTGGGCGGACGGAGACGTTATGAGGTTCGTCGGTTTCCCGGACGGATTACATCAAACAGATGAAAAAATGCAGGACTGGCTTCAGTGGATCGAATCGAACAGACCTGCTCTGAATCATTTTTCGATATTTGAAGACGGGAAATACTGTGGGGAATCGTTCTATAAGATCGATGCAGAACACCAAAGCGCCGCATTGGACATTAAACTTTTTGGATTTGCACGTGGACGGGGGATTGGAGCGGCAGGGCTCTCCTATGCAATCGAAGAAGCATTCCGAAATGGTGCGGAAACAGTCTGGGTCAATCCGAATCCGGAGAATTTAAAAGCAATCGCATTGTACAAGAAACTGGATTTTCAGAAAAAAAGATTTCCGAAGTATCTAATCTCCGAGGATGAAGAACAAAACTCAATTTACATGGAATTGCGCAAAGACTGATTTCATGTCAACTTCCCGTTTGTGAGACATCGCTAAGGCAGGAATTGGGGGCGGAGATACGATTTCCATGCGTGAAAAAGGAGAGTTTTTTACAAAGATTGCAAAAAGGAGTCGTAGGTGGTATGGTTAGTTAGAAGAAACTAACAAGGAGGGGGAAACTATGGCAGTAATCACGATAAAATTAATGTTTGTATTGGGAATTATCGGACACGCGGTCAACATGTACTGCGACCGTATACTAAGTGTCTTCCCGAATGGAACCATCAAACTCGATAATATAAAAGATATCGAGAAGGACGGCGTGCTGGCAAAGATGATGGAGGGGGTATCGGCAGAGGTCCCCATGCGCTCCGCAGTATTAGGCGCATTTGCGCTGGTGCTGGAATTCCTCAGTTATTTTGCACTTTCCATATATACATATGAACGGTCACATGTTCTGGGAAGTATCATGTTTGTGTCAGCGGCATGTTTTTGCATTGTCGGGGCGGCATATCATGTCAAAACCGCGATGGCAGAGTATGTATTTGTGAAGCTTGGGCGGGATGGCAGAGGAAAAGATATGATGCTGGATATCAAAGACAGTGCACCGGTTTTAAGAGTGTGCGGTGCAGGAATGGTGGTCTATATCATTGCGTTAATTGCTGCTATTGTGACAGGCATCATCGGATTTCCGATATGGGCAGTTGTCTTTACGATATTGCCGATAGCCATTTTGATTTTTCCATTTAAAATCATTGGCACGCTGCACATTGCCGCCATGGCATCGATGCTGGCATGGATTTTTTTGATTTAGGGGGTATTTAAAGAGTAATAAAGGGGGCAATGCGATATGAAGGTATACGAATTTGGAGATGACACGAAGCCGGTCATTATGCTGTTCCCCGGAACATGCTGTTATTGGAAAACGAATTTTGGACATGTGCTAGAAGGGCTACAGGAGTATTTTTACACGCTGGTTGTCAGCTACAGCGGGTTTGATGACAGTGAAACTACAACATTTGTCTCTGAATTAGACGAGACAGAAAAAATCGAGACATTTATGAAAAATAGATTTGACGGCAGGATTTTTGCGGCGTATGGCTGTTCCCTGGGAGGTTCGTTTGTATCGCTTCTCGTAAGCCGGCAGAAGGTTCATATTGACCATGCCATCATCGGTTCCAGTGATATGGACCAGGCACCGAAGTGGCTGGCGAAGCTGGAGACTGCCATTATGATGCCCTTGTTTTATCCGCTGATCACGGGCAAGGGAAGTTCTCTTTTAAAAAATGTATTTGAAAAGAAAATGAATGAGGGAAATGACAGTTCTGATTACATACAGAGATTTATGGAGCTGATGGGGGCGAATAGTGATATTGATTTTTCATTTATCTCGAAGGAATCCATGAAAAATCAGTTCTGCACGGACTTGTACACGAAAGTTGGAGAGCATATCAAGGTGCCGGGGACGGTGATCCATGTATTTTATGCAAAAAAGATGGGCGAAAAATACCGGAAGCGTTATCAGAAATATTTTGCAGATCCGGATATCATTGAATTTGATTTACAGCATGAAGAATTGCTGCTGGATGCGGATAAATGGACGCAGGCTGTCTGCAAGGCGTGCAGCTTAGAAACGAGCGAGAGGTGCTGATCGTGCTGTCCATCGCGCAGGGAGTCAAAATACTCCGCCAGCATGCGGATGAGGGAAGATAACTATTTAGAAAAGAAGCTTGGAGCGAGGGGGATTATTTATGCTGCCAACGATAGAAGAGGCGAAAAGGGAACTGGAGATTGCGGCACAGTTAAATCCCGGTCCGTGGGTAAAACACTCATTAAACGTGGGGATTGCGGCGAGGAATATAGCACAAAAAGTGCCGGGGCTTGACGAGGAGAAAGCATATGTTGTGGGGATGCTGCATGATATAGGACGACGGGTAGGAATTGTAAACATTCCCCGGCACGTATATGAAGGATACCGGTATTCCATGAAAATGGGGTGGGATGAAGTGGCAAGAATCTGTATGACACATTCTTACCCGCTTATGCAGGAAGAATTCGATTATGAGCCGGACACAGAGGAAGAGCGGGCGATAAAAGCATATATTTTGAATTGTCAGACGGATGATTATGACAGATTGATCCAGATATGTGATGCGCTTGCGACGGACTACGGATTTGTGATTTTGGAAAAGCGGTTTGTGGATGTGACACGCAGATACGGAATTATGGAGACCTATATAAAAGGGTGGGACACGACATTCCAAAACAAAGAATATTTTGAGGAAAAAATGGGATGTTCCATTTATGATGTCCTGCCGGATATCGGAAGGACGACATTGTTATGTCCGCCGCCGTGGAAGCCACCTGTAGATAAACAGTGAGAAGG
>CAVCFM010000079.1:0-5706 GCA_963601305.1 bacterium
TGTTTGTGGCGCTTTTGACCGGCGTTCTGAAAGTGGAAAAAGTGCGGGAGACGGGCAAATTTTTGATTGAGATCATGCCGCTCATGTTTATCCCGGCGGCAGCAGGACTGATTGACGCCTGGCCGTCATTAAAGCCGGTGGGAGTTCCGATTGTAGTGATCATGGTGGTGTCCACGGTGATCGTCATGGTGTTGTCCGGACGGGTGACACAGTTTATGATGCGTAGGAAAAAGAAAAGTGAAGGAGGGCAGCAGTAATGGAAGCAATGCAGGAATTTTTCAGTGATTCTGTTTTTTTCGGTGTGGTGATAAGCATCCTTGCCTATGAGCTGGGAGTATTTTTGAAAAAGAAGTTAAAATGGGCGATCTGCAATCCGCTTCTGATCGCGATCGTGGCAGTCATTGTATTTTTAGTGGCGTTCCAGATCCCTTATGAAAGTTATAACGAAGGGGCAAAATATCTGAGCTATCTGCTGACCCCGGCGACAGTCTGCCTGGCAATCCCGCTTTACGAGCAGGTAGAGCTGTTAAAAAAATATCCGGTGGCGATCGTGGCAGGACTTGTGACCGGCGTAGTTACCAGTGCGGGCTGTGTGCTGGTGCTGGCGGTACTTTTCAAGCTGGATCATGCAACCTACGTGACGCTGCTGCCAAAATCCATCACGACGGCGATCGGTATGGGTATCTCAGAGGAGCTCGGCGGATATGTGACCATCACCGTGGCAGTCATCATCATCACCGGTGTGCTGGGAAATATCATGGCGGAGACCGTGTGCCGTATTTTTAAGATCGAAGAGCCGGTGGCAAAAGGAATTGCAATCGGGGCATCCGCGCATGCGCTTGGAACAGCGCGCGCGATGGAACTCGGTGAAGTGGAAGGCGCGATGAGCAGCCTTTCCATCGCGGTGGCTGGACTCCTAACTGTCGTGGCAGCTCCGATTTTTGCGATGTTCCTGTAGCCAGTTCCTACTGTTACCCATGCATGACCGGGCAAAGTGGCAAAGCGGCTGCATTTTGCATAGTATAGTAAGGAAAAAGCATAATGGAACAAACAGGATGTATTGTCAAAACAAGATCATACACGTTGTCGAGGAGGGGGACTCCTTATATAAACTGGCACGTCAGTACCGCACGACGGTGACGGAGCTGATATTGGGGAATCCGGGAGTGAACCCTTATAATTTACAGATTGGGATGCAGTTAAATGTATGCCCGGGGGAGGAGTTCAGGGAGCCGGAGAACCAGGAGAGTAACAGACCACAGGGAGGCAGACCGCAGATTACGATTATCCGCCCGACGACCCCGGAAAGCACGACACGTCCGACGACCCCGGAGGGTATGACGCGTCCGACGACCCCGGGAGAAAATACGCGTCCGATGCAGCCGGGAAATACGGGGACGCCGGAGCAGGAACGCATGGGATATGCCGAGCTTCGGGATGCAATGCGGCTGGCATGGCTGGCTAATATCTATTGGACGCGCATGTATCTGATGAGCGTGGATGCCAACACGGCGGACCAGCAGGAAGTTTTTGAGCGGATGCTGCAGACGGCGGATGAGATCGTGGATGCATTTGCACCGTACCTGCCGACTTCCATCACAAGGCAGCTGCAAAATCTCTTGATGGAGCACATGGAGCTGACCGGACAGCTGATCCGCATTTTAAAGACCGGGCAGACGGCGGACTACGATTCCCTCATCAAAGACTGGTACGGCAATGCCAATCAGATCGCCACACTGCTCAGTAACCAGAATCCGTACTTCGAGAGTCGGGAGATCCGGAACCTATTGTTAAATCATCTCGATATGACCAGGGAGGAGATCGAATACCAGATAAACGAAGATTACGGGCGCAGTATTGACACGTTCCGCGATATTTTAAACCAGGTATTGGAGATGGCAGATTTCTTTGCAACGGGGCTGCTCGCCCGCTGATGCAACAAAAAACGGGCATTTTCGAAAAAATCATTTGACGGAATCTGCATTTGTGTTAATATATATATCGTTATATTAAATCGCTAAAGTGTCTCGAAAGGCGATGTTATGTGGAGGAGCAGAAGAAAATGATTAAAGTTGTGAAATTCGGCGGTAGCTCTTTGGCAAGTGCAGAACAGTTCGCAAAAGTGGGCAAGATCATACACGCGGACAAAGAGCGGAGATATGTGGTGCCAAGTGCCCCGGGAAAACGTAACTCGAAGGATACCAAAGTGACAGATATGCTGTATGCATGTTATGCGTTGGTGGAGGAGGAGCAGGATTTCCGTGTTCCGTTGATGAAAATTAAAGACCGCTATGACACAATTATTAATGGTTTGAATCTGAAATTATCTCTGGAGGAAGAGTTCAAGAAAATCACAGAGAATTTTAAAAATAAAGCAGGTACCGACTATGCAGCATCCCGTGGCGAATACTTAAACGGTATTGTGATGGCAAACTATTTGGGCTATGAGTTCGTGGATGCTGCAGAAGTGATCTTCTTCGATGAAGAGGGCAACTTCGATGCGGATAAGACCAACAAGGTGCTCTCAGAGCGTCTTAAAAAAGTTGAGCGTGCGGTTGTTCCGGGATTTTACGGTGCAATGCCGGATGGAACGATCAAGACCTTCTCAAGAGGCGGTTCCGATATCACCGGTTCCATCGTTGCCAGAGCCGTACATGCGACCTGCTATGAAAACTGGACGGATGTGTCCGGATTTTTGATCGCAGATCCGAGGATCATCGACAATCCACAGCCGATCAAGACAATCACTTATAGAGAGTTGCGTGAGCTGTCCTACATGGGTGCGAGCGTGCTGCACGAGGACGCAGTGTTCCCGGTGCGCAGAGCCGGTATCCCGATCAATATCCGCAACACCAATGCGCCGGAGGATGAGGGAACCTGGATCGTGGAGAGCACCTGTCAGCAGTCCAAATACACCATTACCGGTATTGCAGGTAAAAAGGGATTTGTGTCGGTCAATATCGACAAAGATATGATGAACTCGGAAGTTGGTTTTGGAAGAAAAGTGTTAAGTGCATTTGAGGAGAACCATATTTCCTTTGAGCATATGCCATCCGGCATCGACACGATGACTGTATTCGTACATCAGCCGGAATTTGAGGGAAAAGAGCAGGCGGTTATCACAGCAATCCACCGTCTGGCACAGCCGGACAGCATTGAGCTGGAGGGCGATCTGGCGTTGATCGCCGTTGTCGGCAGAGGTATGCGCGCAACCAGAGGAACCGCGGGCAGAATTTTCTCCGCACTTGCGCATGCGAACATCAATGTCAAGATGATCGATCAGGGCTCATCCGAGCTCAACATTATCATCGGTGTCAGCAATGCTGATTTTGAGAATGCGATCCGCGCAATCTACGATATCTTTGTGGTAACACAGCTTTAATATTTAAAATATTTTTGCACAGTAAAAGGCGACATTGAAACGATTTCTTCAATGCCGCCTTTTAAACTATGTCGTCCATGGGACTCTACCTCTTTTTTAACAATTCTGGCTCTAAGTTACCAGTTCCTTTAGACTTCTTCGATTTCCCGTTCAGTGTCTGCAATCTTAATACGATGACCTGTGAAACTGTACCATATCTGATTATCTTCGCTGGTACTAATTCCGATGTTCCATGATTTGGAATGTCACGTGCTGCGATTCAATGAATGAAAAATGAATGCGATTCTGTTTCTGGTGGTCTGTACCTCTCTTTCTTGTTTTTTGTTAACTTTATTTTATCTGATAAAAACGCAAAAGTCAAGCATTATTTTGAAAAAATATAAAAGTATTACGAAATAATTTTATAAACTTTTTAAAAAAATAAAATAATCAGACAATACAAAGAGAAGCACCGAGTGCACGCCGTTTCATATAATAAATGGAAGGGAGTGCAGTGTATGAGCAAACAGACCATACTTCTAATAAGTGACATGCGTCAGGTGTATCTGGCTGAGATTTTGACGAAAAAAGGCCAGAATGTGCGCTGCCTGGATATCAGAAACAGTGAGACTGTCCGAGGACAGCTGGAGAAGTTAAAAGATTTTTTGACGGAGGCAGAGATACTGATCCTGCCGATCCCGGTGTCAAAGATTCCAGAGCAGGGAATCCTGAACGATATATTGAATAAAAAACTGACTAACGGCACAAAAGTGCTGGGTGGATGTTTTACGCCGGAGCAGGTTGAACTGCTGACGAGACGTGATATCCCTTATCTTGATTTTATGGAAGATAAGATCGTGACCGAAGAAAATGCGGTGGCGACTGCGGAGGGCGTCATTGCGGAGCTGGTAAATAAGAGCCCTTACAACATCGAGGAGGCAAAAATCATCGTGTCGGGCTACGGATTTTGCGGCAAGGCGGTCGCGGAGCGCTTAAAAGCGCTTGGTGCGCGGGTTACGGTGCTTGCACGCCGCAGGGAAGTGCGCAAGGAGGCAAAACGCGCCGGATTTTATGCGGTGGATTTTGCATTTGGACCGGAGGAGGCAATGGGTGCGGCGATGCTGGTAAACACCGTGCCGGCGCCGGTCATCACGCGCAGTATTATCCGGGAATTACCGCGGGATGCCTATATTTTAGATATTGCGTCCGCACCGGGCGGAACCGATTTTGCCTGTGCAAAAGAATGCGGGATCCGGGCGGATTTGTCGCTGGGACTTCCGGGCAGATATGCGCCGAAGGAGAGCGCTTATATTTTAGACCGGGCGATCGAGCGGTTTGTGAATGGTAAGGAGGATGTGTGATGGATTTTTCAAATTATAACATCGGTCTGGGGATCACCGGCTCCTTTTGTACCTTTGCAAAGACCAGAAAAGAAGTGCAGCGTCTCTGTGATATGGGTGCGAATGTCGTGCCAGTCTTTTCGTTTAATGCGCAGAGCTGTGACACACGTTTTGGCAGTGCGAAGGAATATGTGGACGGAATCTGCGAGATTACGGGAAATGAGGGAATCCGCACCATCTGTGCGGCGGAGCCCATCGGACCGAATAATTTTTTGGATATCATGGTGATTGCACCGTGTACGGGGAATACAGCGGCAAAATTGTGCAACGGAATTACGGATACGCCGGTCCTCATGGCGACAAAAGCGCACATGCGCAACGGAAAGCCGCTTGTGATCGCGATTTCCACCAACGATGCGCTGGGAGCCAGCTTTAAGAACATTGGAATGTTGATGAATATGAAAAATATTTATTTTGTGCCGTTCGGACAGGACAATTATAAGAGCAAGCCGAATTCTATGATCGCGAAGTTAGAACTTTTGCCGGAGACCATCGAGGCGGCGATGCATGGAAAACAGCTGCAGCCGATATTGCAGAACCCGTAGGAGAAAATACCCCCACGCGCAGACAAAATTTGTGGACTTTGTCTGCAAATGGGGGTAATGTTGTTACTTGACAAAAACATGTGGGGGGTACAATGGTACTATGTAGGTAATTTGGCGCCTGCATCACACAATAACGGGAGGAAAGAGTTCATGAAAAAGAAACTATTAGGAAAACGGATCGTGACATTCGTATTGGCACTTGCTGTGCTGTTTACGACATGCGTGCCACCGCAGGAGGTAAAGGCGGACACTACGCTTCCGACAGCGACAAACACAACCATCAGTAAGGCAAGAGCACTGACATTTGACAGTTCAATTGCCGAGAATATGAGTGATTCCGACAATCTCAGATATTATAAGTTCACCTTAAGTGGAGCATCGGAGCTTATCTTAAAAGGTA
>CAVCFM010000080.1:0-3143 GCA_963601305.1 bacterium
CAGAAAAACGGTCTATCATCTGGATACGCGCCTCATATCTGTGCTCCAGCTCGCTCTGCTCATCGCTCTTTGAGCTGTCTGTGCCAGTCCGGGTGGATGCTGCCTGCCCCTTGGCATGTGTAAACGCACCCTCCGCCCCGTTTCCGCCTGCCGTCTGATCTGTGCTGCTGTGTGCTCTACCCGCAGAGGTTCCAGCGCTCTCGCCTGCTAACGTTCCGGCACCACCACCGGCTGAATTTCTGGTTCCATCGCCCGCAGCAGTTCCACTGGCATGATTTCCGTCCTGCGCATGGTTTTTGTTTTCTTCGCGGTTTTCATCCTCTGCACTGTCTTTTGCCTGCGCGCTTGCGACATCGTCACGTCTTCTCCGTCTGCTCTGCTCCTGTTCCTTCACTCTTCCCTCATACCGTTTCCGGCTCGCTTCCGGGTAAAAGCCCTCCTCCATTCGTGCCATGAGCTTTTGGATTTCAAGGTCCGGCAGTTCCGGCAATGTCTCCACCATCTCCTCCAGGCTCTTCGGCATCTCCTCATCCTGCATTTTTCCATACTTGCTCTTATCCACGAACTCATTGCAGTTACTGTTAGACACCCGTTCTCCGTCTCTTCCAAGAAGCTCCAGATAATCGTCATACGCCCGTTCATCTGCCCCGAATTTTAAGGAGTAAATCTCTCCCTCTGCAAACAGCCGCCGCGGTCTCGGCGTATAAAAACTGTTACACTTGTCACAGGTCGCCGCCCTCGCCAAAAGCACAGCGCCCTCCTCCGTCTCAATTTTAAACTCCCGCCCCGCCGGATACACGACCATGTGCAGATTTTCCTTGCAGGACGGACACAGATATCCTACCTTATAAAAATTGTGACCCAGACGTCCTTCCTGACGCTCCTCTGCTGCCATCTCCACCCGCACAAAATCTGCGGTATCTTTTTTCCAGATCATCTTATGCCAGAGTCCTGCTGCCTCCTCTTCCTCCCTCGCACTCTGCTCATCCCGGTATTCCATGGCAAGCTGTATCACATCCTCATACGTGATGCGCATATGGTTGTGATAGAATCGGAAATACTCCCAGGTATACTCCGGCTCCACCTCGTACTCCCGCATGATGTTTGAGAAAAGCTGTCCTAACTGTTCAAAGTCCTTTTCTACCTTAAGCCCCTTGATCTGTCCCCATTTTCCAAATGCATAGAGCACCATATTAATCGCGTTCTGCACCCGCATATTTTCTCCGATGGGAAGTACCTGCTCCTCTTTTACCGGGACATCAATAATATTCGTGACTACACGCCGGGTGTCAAAATGAAAAAATAAGGACCTTACCTCACCCTGTAAAATCATATAATTATCTACGATCACAAACAGCCCGTTCCACTGTACCGGAACCTGCATGGCTGCTATCATACGCTCAAATGTTGTTTTTAATTCAGAATTCGCTCTCAGTAATATCATTGCAATCTCCTTAGAACTTCCCTTTTACAGTGCATATTGGAAACACTACACACTCACTTTATAAACTTTTAATAATTTCTGAAGCCCGCTATTTTTCACATTTTCCAAAGGATTGTTAGCACTCATATTTAAGGAGTGCTAATTTTCTATTGACTTTTGAAAATGACGGTACTAATATTTTACTTATGAGATGCGCAAACATGATTTTGCGCCAAGACCGTGAATTACGTCTTGTATGATAATTTATTATAAAAGGAGTGTTTTATTATGTCAAACAAACATGGAAGTCTTTCAATTGACAGCGATAACCTGTTTCCTATTATCAAAAAATGGCTCTACTCAGACCACGACATTTTTTACCGTGAGTTGATCAGTAACGGCTGCGATGCCATCACAAAGTTAAAAAAACTGGACATGATGGGCGAGTATACACTGCCTGCTGACTTCAAAGCAAAAATCCAGGTCATTGTCAATCCTGAGGATAAGACCCTTACCTTTATCGATAACGGTCTTGGAATGACTGCTGACGAGGTTGAAGAATATATCTGCCAGATCGCATTTTCCGGCGCAACCGATTTCATCGAGAAATACAAAGACAAATCCACCGATGACCAGATCATCGGACACTTTGGTTTAGGTTTCTACTCTGCCTTCATGGTAGCTGATGAAGTGGAGATCAACACCCTCTCTTATAAGGAAGGTGCAACTCCGGTACACTGGACCTGCGACGGTGGCACTGACTACGAACTGACCGACGGCACCAAAGATTCCATCGGTACCGAAATTATCCTGCATCTGAATGAGGATTGCCTGGAGTTCGCCAACGAGTACCGTGCAAGAGAAGTCATCGAGAAGTACTGCTCTTTCATGCCGACCGAGATTTATCTTTCCAAGGCAAATGCCGAGACACAGTATGAGACCATCGATGCCGCTGACCGCTTAGACACCGATGTGGTTGTCGAGGAGATCCATGAGGAAGCCAAGACCGAAGAAAAAGAGAACGAGAACGGCGAGAAAAAAATCGTTGAAGTATCTCCTGCCAAGGACAAGCTTAAGATTGAGAAGCGTCCGGTACCATTGAATGATACCAACCCGCTGTGGCTGAAAAATCCAAACGACTGCACCGATGAGGAATACAAAGATTTTTACCGCAAAGTATTCTTAGACTACAAGGAGCCGCTGTTCTGGATTCACCTGAACATGGATTACCCATTCAACTTAAAGGGTATCCTCTACTTCCCGAAGATCAACACCGAGTACGATTCCATCGAGGGAACGATTAAGTTATACAACAACCAGGTGTTTATCGCCGACAACATCAAAGAGGTCATTCCTGAGTTCTTAATGCTCTTAAAGGGTGTTATCGACTGCCCGGATTTACCACTGAACGTATCACGTTCTGCTCTGCAGAATGATGGTTTTGTCAAGAAAATCGAGGAATACATCACGAAAAAAGTTGCCGACAAGCTCATCGGTATGTGCAAGACCGAAAAAGAAACTTACGAGAAATACTGGGATGACATCAGCCCATTCATCAAATACGGCTGCTTAAAGGACAACAAGTTCTGTGACAAGATGAATGACTACATCCTCTTTAAGAACTTAGACGACAAGTACTTAACTCTTCCGGAATTACTGGTCAAAGAGGAGGAAACCGAGACAGACGCATCCGAAGATGCTGCAAAGACAGAGGATAACG
>CAVCFM010000081.1:0-6503 GCA_963601305.1 bacterium
ATACAGATGAGATATCTGCGGATGGTGATATGAAGTTAGATGTTGACTATTACCGGATGTTGTGGAAGTACAGGGAGAAGATCAAAGATAGGCGCACCAGAGATATCTGCACACAGATATGGGGAACGGAGATAGACTGGCAGAATATTATGTGGATGTACCGCGCAAAGCGGTTTTACGGCAGCACGGCGGCAGAGATAGAGAGGGAATTGATACCGGCTTCCTACAAACTTCGCAAGGGGGAATTACAGAGGCTTCTTCTTGCGGAGCATTTGGAGGAATTTGTCGACCTTGTCGGTAAGACGGCATATTTTACAGAAAAAGATGCGGTGGTAAAGTTAGGGGATGAGATCACATACCGGGCAGTGCTGGACCGGACATATCGCAGGGTATGCCGGAAATATCCGATGTCGATCGCTCCGGTTTTACAGTATTTTTATGACAAAGAGCATGAAATAGATATGCTGACGACGATACTAGAGGGTGTGCGCTATCAGATACCGGCGAAGGAGATACAGGAACTGGTGCTTGTAACGGCGTAATGTGTAAATGGAGGTTTTTACAGTGGTAGAAAAAATGCAGCTGCTGCACATCACAGGTCCGAGAGAAGACATTGACCGGGTCATGGATGTGTATTTGAGCAAATATGAAATTCATTTTGAAAATGCACCTGCCAGTCTGAATAATCTGACGAACTTAAGACCTTTTGTGGAGACCAATGTGTATAAGGAGTCTTATGCCAGGGCAAAGGTGCTGTGGGATTATCTGAAGGACACAGTAAACGAGTCTGCCGATGAACTGTCCGACCAGGCAGAAAAGATGACGCCGGCTGAGGCGGAGCGGGTTATCGATGCGAATGACCAGCTTACAAGTGAGATTATGGAGCGCCAGGAGACGTTAAAGCGGCGGCGCGTGGAACTGAAAAAATTAATGCAGGAGATCGAGCCGTTCCGGGAATTGGATTATGAGTTCCGCAAGATTTTGGAATTTAAGTATATCGCATTCCGGGCAGGGCGCATTTCGAGGGAGCATTATCACAAATTAGAGCGCTATATCCACGAGACAGATTATGTGCTGTTTTATGAGTGCCACAGTGATGAAAACGATGTCTGGGGCGCCTATTTTGTACCGGAGATATACAAGCGCGAAGTAGATGCTGTGTGCATGTCCTTTCATTTTGAACGGATCTATCTGCCGGATTCCTTTGAGGGAACGCCTGATACCGCGTATCTGGCAGCGGAGGCGGAATGGAAGGAAAACATGAAAGAGAGTGAGAAGCTAGATGCACAGCTGCGCGGCATGCTGCTTCGTCACAAAAAACAGATCGCAGGGGCATATCACACATTGGAGTCGTACTGTGAGAATTTTGACATCCGCAAGATGGCGATGTGTTCTAAGGGCAAGGATGGGGAGAAGACAAAAGAATATTACATTCTCTATGGCTGGATGAATGAGCGGGATGCAAAAGCATTTGCAAAAGAGGTAAAGGGGGATCACAACATCCAGGTGACACCGGAGGATGTGGATGGTAATTTTGGGACCACGCCGCCGACCAAGCTGAAAAATCCCAAGATTTTCGCGCCGTTTCAGATGTTTGTCGAGATGTACGGGCTGCCTGCTTACAATGAGATGGACCCGACGATTTTTATCGCGCTTACCTATACATTTATGTTTGGAGCGATGTTCGGAGATGTGGGGCAGGGACTTTGCCTGGTAGTCGGAGGGCTGATACTGTACAAAGTCAGACATATGAACCTGGCGGCAATCGTGTCAATGGCGGGTATGTGGTCTACACTGTTTGGATTCCTCTATGGCAGCGTGTTTGGATTTGAGGAACTATTGCCGGCAGTCTGGATGCGGCCGATGGACAATATTATGACAACGCTGTTTTTAGCGATTGGATTTGGTATGGCGCTGATTCTGGTGGCGATGGTGCTCAACGTGGCGAATGCCATCAGGGCGAAGGACTGGGGACGCATCTTATTTGACCCGAGCGGACTTTGCGGCATTATCTGTTATGGAACGGTGGTGCTCTGTATCGGGTTGTATGTGAGCGGACATCCGCTTCCAGCGACAGGAATTCTTGGAGTCCTGATAGGAGTTCCGCTGCTTGCAATTTTCTTAAAGGAACCATTGTCCAATCTGGTGGAGAAAAAATCACACATCTTCCCGGAGGAAAGCAAGGGAATGTTTTTTGTGGAGTCGTTTGTGGAGCTGTTTGATGTGGTGTTAAGTTATGCGACCAACAGTATTTCATTTGTGCGAGTGGGCGCATTTGCATTGAGCCATGCAGGAATGATGGGCGTGGTTTTAACCCTGGCAGGTTATGAGAGTGGTTCACCGAACTGGATCGTGGTGGTGCTCGGCAATATCGTAGTGACCGGATTAGAGGGACTGGTAGTGGGAATACAGGTGCTGCGTCTGGAATATTACGAGATGTTCAGCCGTTTTTACAAGGGAAGCGGAAAGCCGTTTGTGGCTTTTTTCAAGAAAAAGAAAGCAGGAGGAAATGAGTGATGGCAACAAAAATCGTATTGGTGGCAATTTTGGTGGTAAGTATGGGAATTCCGTTTGGCGGGTATCTGATCAGTAAGAAAAAAGAGGGTGCCACGAAGGCATCTCTGGCACTTGGAATTCTGATGTTCTTTGGAACCGTTGTGGTGGCGGACATGCTTCTTTTTAGTGGACATATCTATGCAGCAGAGACAACGCAGGCGGCAGCGGCAATGGCGGACGGGTTAAAATATCTTGCAGCGGCATTGTCCACAGGTCTTTCCTGTATCGGTGCCGGCGTGGCAGTGGCGAGTGCAGCATCCGCAGCAATCGGTGCCCTCAGCGAAGATGCGTCCATCATGGGAAAAGCATTGATCTTCGTAGCGTTAGCAGAGTCCATCGCACTGTATGGCCTTTTGATCTCCTTCTCAATTCTCGGATAAGGGGCAGGCTTATGAAGATGTTTTTGATCAGCGATAATGTGGATACTTATACGGGTATGCGGCTTGCCGGTGTGGAAGGTGTCGTGGTACATGGCGAGGAGGAGCTGCGTCACGAATTAGAGCGTGTCGTTTTGGACAAAGAAATCGGAATTGTGCTTCTTACGGAAAAGTTCGGCAGGGATTATCCGGCGGTGGTTCAGGCGGCGAAGGAGCGCCGAATCCCGTTGTTTGTGGAGATCCCGGACCGGCATGGAACAGGGCGGAGCAAGAATTTTATAACTGATTATGTAAACCAGGCGATTGGATTGAAACTGTAGCTTTGGAATGGAGAAACATATGGAGATCAACGAAAAACTGGACATATTTTATCGCGCAGCGATTGCGGCGGCAAAAGAGCAGAGCACAGGAATCCTGGAATCACAGGAACGGATAAACAGTGAGAATCTCGCACTCTATGAAAAAAAGAAGGAAGAAGAGTATCAAATGCGCGTGCGCACCGGGGAGGAAGCTGTGCGAAAAGAGATAAACCGCAGCACCTCGGAACAGATACTGGCAGAAAAGCGGAGACTCTACGAGGAACAGGAAAAAAGAAAAGAAGAACTGTTTGCACTTGTCGAGCAGAAAATAAGTGATTTCAGACGCACCGCAGAGTATCGAAGTCAGCTTTTGGACAGTATCCGCAGGGCATGCCGGTATGCGGATGGTGCAGAGATCACTGTTTATCTTGATCCGGCAGATGCATCGCTTGTGGAAGGGCTTGCGCAGGAGACAGGTTGCACGCTTGCCGTGAGTGATGAAACGTTTGGCGGTGGGATCCGTGCAGTCATCCCGGATAAAAATGTGCTGATCGATGAGTCATTTGGAGAAAAGTTAAAAAGAGAGCGGGAAGAATTTTCTTTTGGAAAAATGTAAGGGTGGAACAATATGGGTGTAACAGGAACGATATACGGAATTAACGGACCGATCATTGTGGTGTCCGGAAATCTCGGATTCAAAATGAATGAGATGGTGTATGTGGGGGAGCATCGCCTTGTCGGCGAAGTGATCGGGCTGACGAAGGAGGAGACCACAATCCAGGTATACGAGGAGACCAGCGGACTGCGCCCCGGAGAACCGGTGGAGGGAGCAGGCAGTCCCATCAGTGTCACGCTGGCACCGGGAATTTTGTACAATATATTCGATGGGATTGAGCGGCCGCTAGAGGTCATTGCAAAGGAACACGGCGCGTTTATCCCGAGAGGGGCAAAGACCGATGCACTGGACATGCAGCGCATCTGGCAGACACATATTACCGTGCAGGTCGGCGATCATCTGGGTGCCGGGAGTATCATCGCGGAGGTGCCGGAGACCAAATCTATTGTACATCGTGTTATGCTGCCTCCGGATGTGGAGGGAGAAGTCATCCGGGTAAAAGAGGATGGCGGTTATGCCATTGGTGAGGAGCTGGTTGTCATCCGCACCCCAAAGGGTGAGGAGCGTTCTCTTACTATGATGCAGAAATGGCCAATCCGGATTCCGAGACCTGTGGCAAGCAGATATCCGGCAGATCGCCCGCTGGTGACCGGACAGCGTATCCTTGACACCCTGTTTCCGATTGCAAAAGGCGGAACAGCGGCGCTTCCGGGAGGATTTGGAACCGGAAAAACCATGACCCAGCACCAGCTTGCAAAGTGGTGTGATGCAGATATTATTATTTACATCGGATGCGGTGAGCGTGGCAATGAAATGACGAATGTATTGGAGGAGTTTGGCGAGCTGGTCGACCCGAAATCAGGCAATCTTCTGATGGACCGGACCGTATTGATCGCGAATACTTCCAATATGCCGGTGGCAGCCAGAGAGGCGAGTATCTACACCGGGATCACATTGGCAGAGTATTACCGTGATATGGGATACCATGTGGCGATCATGGCAGATTCTACTTCGCGGTGGGCAGAGGCGCTCCGTGAGCTCTCCGGACGTCTGGAGGAGATGCCGGCGGAGGAAGGATTCCCGGCTTATCTGGCGTCGAGACTTTCGGCATTTTATGAGCGCGCAGGCTATGTAAAAAATCAAAACGGCACAGAGGGAAGTGTGACGATCATCGGGGCGGTATCACCTCAGGGCGGCGATTTTTCGGAGCCGGTAACGCAGAATACCAAGCGGTTCGTGCGATGCTTTCTAGCACTGGACAAATCACTTGCCTATGCAAGGCATTATCCGGCGATCAACTGGCTGACCAGCTACTCGGAGTATGTGGGGGACTTGAGCGCATGGTACAGCAGCAATGTGGGAGACAATTTTGTCTATTGCAGAAATCAGATTTTAAATATTTTAACGACAGAGAACCGTCTGAATGAGATTGTAAAGCTGATCGGAAGTGATGTGCTACCGGACGACCAGAAGCTGGTGCTTGAGATCGCGCGTGTGATAAGACTTGGATTTTTGCAGCAGAATGCATTTCATGCGGAGGATACATTTGTCCCGATGGAAAAGCAGCTTCGCATGATGGAGGTGATCCTGCATCTCTATGACAGATGCAAGGCGTTAGTGGATATGGGGATGCCGATGGCATTGCTAAGAGAGAGCGATGTCTTCGAAAAAATCATTGCCATCAAGTATGATGTGCCCAATCAGGAACTGGAAAAGTTCGAGGAATACGATGCGCGGATTGAGGAATTTTACGAGCATCTGATGGCATCAAATGCGTAATGTACCGGAGGAAAGTGGAGCATGGCGATTGAATATTTAGGCTTAAGTGAGATAAACGGACCCATGATCGTGGTGGAGGGCGTCAAAGGCGCTTTTTACGATGAGATCGTGGAGTTCGGGGTGGAAGGCGCAGATAAAAAATTAGGGCGTATTGTGGAGATCAACGAGGATAAGGCGGTCATTCAGGTCTTCGAGAGCACGGCGGAGATGTCGTTACTTAACACACGGACAAGGCTGACCGGACATCCCATGGAGATTGGGCTGTCCGAGGATATTTTGGGAAGAACCTTCAACGGATTGGGAGAGCCGATCGACGGGCTTGGCGCGGTGCGTGTGGAGGAAAAACGGGATGTGAACGGACTGCCGATGAACCCGTGCACCAGAGAATATCCGAGAAACTATATCAGAACCGGAATATCTGCCATAGATGGACTGACGACCTTGATCCGGGGACAGAAACTGCCGATCTTTTCCGGAAACGGTCTCCCACACGATGAGTTGGCAGCCCAGATCGTTGAGCAGGCAAGCCTTGGTGACAATCCGGACGAGAACGGAGAATTTGCGATTGTATTTGCTGCCATGGGTGTTAAATATGACGTGGCGGAATATTTTAAGCGCACATTTGAGGAGTGCGGCGCCAGTGCGCATGTGGCAATGTTTTTGAACCTCTCCAATGACCCGGTGGTGGAGCGTCTGATCACCCCGAAGGTTGCACTGACGGCGGCTGAGTATCTCGCATTTGAAAAAAATATGCATATCCTTGTTATTTTAACGGATATGACATCCTATGCGGAGGCGATGCGTGAAGTGTCATCCCTAAAGGGAGAAATCCCGAGCCGAAAAGGATATCCGGGCTATCTCTACAGTGATCTGGCA
>CAVCFM010000082.1:0-3393 GCA_963601305.1 bacterium
GGCGCATACATGAGTGAACATTTTCCGAGGATCCTTGCGGGAAATGCGCTTCAGATATTAGCCGAACTATAAAAGGCCATAAAAAATGGGAGACCGTAAGGTCTCCCGTTTTTATGTGCGCCAGATGGCACACGCCACGTCCAAAATTAAGCGAGATCTTTTGCTAAGAACTCATTAATCTCGTTTACTAATGCTTCCGGGTCAATTCCGTGAACCATAGCAGCCTCCTCGATGGTCTCCATCTGGGAAGATGGGCATCCAAGGCAGTGCATACCGATATTTAAAAGAATTGGCGCGATGTTCTGGTCAATCTGAAGTAATTCACCGATCATAGTAGATTTGGTAACCTGTGTCATTGATTTATCCTCCTTAAGTAGTTGATAGTATGCGTAAAACGCATGCTAATTATAATACGAAAACGTGAATATTGCAAATAAATTCAAGAAGTGGGAAATTAATACTTTAGGGAAAGGAAAAGGAGACCGATATATAAGGCAGAGAAAAGAAACGGAGCGTGCGATTATGAAAATTAATTATAATGTATCAGCGTCAATTGCAAATAAACATTTACTTGGAATCGAGGAAAATCTCAGCACTTCCATGGAGAGACTGTCTTCGGGTCTGAAGATCAATCACGCGAAGGACAATCCGGCAGGTATGGCAATCTCCAACAAGATGAGAGCACAGATAAAAGGTCTGGATCAGGCATCTTCCAATGCTTCCGATGGTATTTCGGTGATCCAGATTTCCGATGGAGCGTTAAATGAAGTGACGAGTATTCTTCAGCGTATGCGTGAGCTTTCCGTGCAGGCAGCCAGTGACGCCACAATGTCCCAGGCAGATAAACAGGCGGTTCAGGATGAGATTTCTTCCCTGACAGATGAGATTGACCGCATTTCCAGGGATACCGAGTACAATACCAAGTCCCTGTTAGACGGTTCCTTAGACACCAGAATTTATACTGAGCATGCCAGCAGAGTTCAGGGCTCTGATCAGTTGGAGGCAGGAACTTACGGCATTACAATTACGCAGGCAGCGACGCAGGCAGGCGGTGTGACTGCAGATGCAGATTTTAACAGCACAACGGCTGTTGGAGCAGAGGGCACGATCTCCATCAATGGATATTCGGTAGAAATCTCTGCAACTGATACTTATGCAGAAGCCTACGAGAAAATCAGAAATGCAGCAACCATCGGAGAGGCGACAGCAGTCCGCGATGAGACAACCGGAAATATTTCATTTACTGCGACAGCCTATGGCAAGGGAAGTACATTAGAGATTGCGTTTGACAGCGAGGAAATTGCAACTGCACTCGGATTTGATACCGCTGATCTGGCTGAGGATACAGACAATGACAGATGGGTATATGGCACAAAAGATGCGACCACCGGCATTATCACAGTACCGACCGGAACGGATGTGCAGTATGAGGATTTAGTTGGATTTTCATCTTCTGCAACGGTTGCATGCGATGGAAACCGTGTGACAATTACAGATATTGGCGGCGTAAAACTGTCCTTCCTGTTAGATGCAGGATATGAGGATGGATACACCAAGACAGATGCTGCCGGCAATACCACCACATATGATGGAAAAGTTGAATTCGAAGTGACAGATATGGGAACCATGACACTTCATGTCGGCGCGAACAGAGACCAGAATATGGAGGTACGCATCCCGGAGGTATCCAGTGAGAGCCTTTATATTGATGACGTGGATGTGACCACGGTAAACGGTGCATCCCGCGCGATCACCGCTTATGATGAAGCGATTGCACAGGTCAGCAGCGTGCGTGCAAGCCTTGGTGCTTACGAGAACCGACTGGAATATACCACCGGCAGTCTGGACGAGTTCTCAGAGAATATGACAGGTGCCCTTTCACGTCTGACCGATGTGGATATGGCAGAGGAAATGACCAACTATACACATCAGAACGTGTTAAATCAGGCAGCAATCTCTGTTCTGACCCAGGCAAACGAGCTGCCACAGCAGGTATTACAGATTTTACAGTAGGAGGTCTGTTTTGAAAAAGGAGCAGATTGGAGATTTTACACGAAGAATCAGTCAGTGCAATAAGGGCGGACTGGTAGTGGTTATGTACGATATCTTTTTTGCCTACATCGAGGACGCAAAAACGGCGTTTGAGGCGCAGGACTGGGAAGCCTACAAAGAAGGACTTCGCGGTGCGCAGCGGACATTGGATGAGCTGATATCTGCGCTGGATTTTTCATACGATCTGGCAAAAAATCTTTACAGCATCTATGTGTTCTGCCGCGATACGCTTGCAAAAGCGATGTATCGGCGCAGCATGGATGAAATTTTACAGGTAAAAGGGCTTATGGATAAGCTTTATGATGGATTCGTCAAGGCGGCAGACCAGGATACATCGGCACCCCTGATGAGCAATGCTCAGCAGGTGTATGCCGGGTATACCTATGGTCGGAGCGATTTGGTTGAGACTTGTCAGAATTCAGATACTTCGAGAGGATTCTTAGTGTAGGAATCCTCTTTTTTTTGTTCATAATTTTTGATGCTCGTAAGCAAAAATTTATAGCGCATCTGCACAGAGTTAAGTTCGTAAATATAGCAGTCGATCAAGTCCGGATCTACGACATTTTCCAGATTGCGATAGGCGTCCTGCAGATCCTGGGCAGTCTGGTGCAAGTCGCTCATGAGTAATGCATAATGTTTATCATTTGTTTTTTCACTTTGAAAAAACCGCAACATACATCCTCCCTGTCTATTTGGCAGCGCCACAAAATCTGTGGCAATGTCTGTTTATTATATTTATATTCCAAGTATAAGCAAATAAACCCTGTTCTATACAAAAAAGGAAAAAAGTTTCATACATACTGCCGCAAACGGCGGCATAGTTTGGAAAAAGGAGGGATATATATGGAACAGGTAACATCATTTGCAGTGATTGCAGGAAGCCTTGTGCTGGTACTTTTAATCGGGTTGTTAAAGCAGCGCGCCAAACTGGGACTCTATGTTCTGGGGCGTATGGTGCTTGGAAATGTGAGCATTTTTTGCATCAATGAACTGCTGGCAGTACAGGGAATCCCACTTGCGGTTGGAATTAATCTTTGTAGTTTTTTGACAACCGGAGTGCTTGGATTTAGCGGGGTTGCGCTTTTGTACGGAATTTTGGCGACAAAATTTTTGTGAAGATTTGACGATGGACAAAGGAAAATGGGGTTGCTATAATCCGAGATACAAACAGACAAGAGGGGTGATGAATTGGGAAACTAATGACACTCACACTGTTCGCGCACTTGATGGCGGCGGTGGTGATGGACTTCCGGGAGATGAGGATCAGTAACCGGCTGATTGCTTCCGGCCTATATTGGGGACTTGCCTTCCGTATCATGGGAAGGATGTGCAGGCATTGTT
>CAVCFM010000083.1:0-2312 GCA_963601305.1 bacterium
GGGCGTTTTCGTCCCGCTGCCACACTTCCGGCAGAAAGTTTCCCGCAAGGGGCAGAAAATCCACCCGGCACGCAGGATAAAACCGCCGCAGATACGCCACATGTTCCCGGTCCACGCAAAAGAGATGCATATTGGCATGCTCTTTTAACAGTTTGGAATGAAAATACATCGGATGGTCGACTAAAATATTAAAAATCAAGAGCCCATGCGTCTCCCAGATGGTTTTGCCGCCCCCGCCTTCAAATAATTCTTCGCCGCTGAGCCCAATATAATTAAACGTCACAAGCAGCGTCCTGCCCGGTTCGACAAACCGCTGCACCCGCTCTAACGACTCATATAAATCCTCATAATCCACAAAACAGATGGCAAAACCTTCCCTGCGGAAGGTCTCTGCCATCTGTTCTGAAAAATAACCTAATGTCTCTACTGCATGTTTGATAAAAACTACCTTGTCGTATTCTGCCATACGTTCTCCTAATTCTTAAAGCTGTGAATCGGGGCCGGAATTCTGCCACCGCGATTGATAAAATCATCGCAGGAGAATTTGTTTACCGGCATGATCGGCGCATATCCGAAAAGTCCGCCGAATTCTACGGTGTCGCCGACGCCTTTTCCGATTACCGGAATTAAACGGCAGGCGGTTGTCTTTTGATTTACCATACCGAGCGCCATCTCATCAGCGATCATACCGGAAATGGTTGTCGCCTTTGTGTCTCCCGGAATCGCGATCATATCGAGTCCCACAGAACATACACAGGTCATTGCCTCAAGTTTTTCTAACGTGATGGCACCAGCCTGCACCGCATCGATCATGCCCTGGTCCTCACTGACCGGAATAAACGCACCGCTGAGTCCACCCACATAGGAGGAAGCCATAACGCCGCCCTTTTTGACCTGATCGTTTAACATGGCAAGCGCCGCAGTCGTTCCCGGTGCGCCCGCATACTCTAATCCAATCTCGCAGAGGATATCTGCTACGGAGTCCCCGACCGCCGGTGTCGGTGCCAGCGATAAATCCACAATACCAAACGGAATGTCAAGCAGTCTCGATGCCTCCTGTGCCACGAGCTGACCGACGCGGGTCACCTTAAATGCAGTCTTCTTGATTGTCTCACAGAGTACTTCAAAGTTCTCACCACGCACAGACTCTAACGCGGTCTTGACAACACCCGGTCCGCTGACGCCCACATTGATGACTGCGTCCGCCTCTGTGACGCCGTGGAATGCGCCCGCCATAAACGGGTTGTCATCCGGTGCATTGCAAAATACCACGAGCTTCATACAGTCCACGGAATCCCTGTCCTTGGACTGTTCTGCCACTTCAAGCAAAATCTCGCCCATCAGCTTTACCGCATCCATATTGATACCGGTCTTTGTGGATGCCAGGTTTGCAGAGCTGCACACGCGCTTTGTTCTGCCAAGTGCCATCGGTATGGAGCGGAGTAACATCTCGTCCGCTTTGGTCATCCCCTTGCTCACAAGTGCAGAGTATCCGCCGATCAGATCAGCGCCCACCGTCTCTGCTGCCCGGTCCAACGTATCTGCGATCGTCGCAAAATCCTCCGGACTCTTGCACGCAGCGCCACCGATCAACGCGATCGGTGTGACGGAAATACGGCGGTTGACGATTGGAATTCCGAACTCGTTTTCAATCTTTTTGCTGACACTCGCCAAATCTTTTGCCACGGTGGTAATGCGGCGGTAAATGTTCTCATTTAGCTTCTGCAAATCAGAATCAATACACTCCAACAGACTGATTCCGATGGTGATGGTGCGGACATCGAGGTTCTCCCGCTCCACCATCTTATTGGTCTCGTACACTTCGCTTATATTAATCATTTGACTCTGATATCCTTTCTAAATTCGATGCATCTTCTCGAAAATCTCTTCCCTCTGGCATTTGATGGAGACACCAATTTCCTCTCCAAGCTGCTCTAAGTCCTCCTGACATTCGCGGAATGACTGGTTCGCCTGTTTCATATCCACGATCATCATCATGTTAAAAAATCCCGACACGATGGTCTGTGTGATATCTAAGATGTTAATTGTATGATCGGACAAATAGGTACATACCTTTGCGATGATACCTACAGTATCCTTGCCAACCACTGTAATAATTACTTTATCCACTTCTTTATTCATCCTGGTCCTCCATTTTCCTCGCTGCTTTTCCACATTAAAGGAAGAAACTATATTTTATGGATTATCATAGCACAACCTTTTTATAATTTCTACTACTAATTAGTACTATATTTATCAGAATAGTAATTGATTAAAAGGAAATCCTTGCAGAAGGAGTATCTCTTTTCGCC
>CAVCFM010000084.1:0-3565 GCA_963601305.1 bacterium
TTAAAGTTCTGTCCGAACGAGTTCGTCGCAAGGTCCACCGCCGTCATATTGTCGCTGGTGTAGATCAGCGAATCTGTCCTCGCCTCACCCGGCAGATCAATATTCGTTTTTTGTCCGAATCCAAAAATCTGCTGATACTTGGTAAATGTGTCGGTGCCAATCGCATAACTGATCTGCATCAATGCGTCATTGCAGGAGTTCATCAACGTCTCCTCCAATGTCTCCATGCCGTGACCGCTGCGGTTTACACAGTGGATGGTGTGTCCGCCTATCTCCTCATATCCGTCGCAGTAATAGGTCTCGGAACCGTTTAACGCTCCGGTCTCAAGTCCGGATGCCACCGTAAACGGCTTTGCCGTAGAACCCGGCTCATAGGTATAGGTTACACAGAAATTCTGCCAGAGCGTGTTTAACGCATCCATCTGTGCATCCTCATCCATCGCAGCGAGTTCTTCCTCCGTATAGTAGGCGGACAGATCTCTCGGATTGCTCAGATCATAATTCGGATAATTCGCCATCGCAAGCACATCCCCGTTATTCGGGTCCATGACGATGACTCCAATGTGGCTTGCGCCGGCGTCATCGGTTCGATACGCACCGGTATATGCCTCGTTAAATTCGGCTATCTTTTTCTCCACCACCGACTGGATATTGATATCAATGGTCGACACCAGATTGTTGCCGTTTTTCGCAGCCTTGATGGTCTTCTCGAAATTGTTATCCGTATTCAGATAACCGTATTCTCTTCCGTTGACTCCGTTTAACGTGCTGCTGTAATAATTCTCAAGTCCGTTGACTCCAACGTTGCCCGCTGCGGTAAAACCGACAACTGCACTCGCCAGCGAACCATACGGATATTCCCTCTGATATTCTTTTTCAAACCACACGCCCTTGATATTGGAGTTGATCTTCTTTCCTTTTTCATCCACCGCCTCCTGCATCTCGACAAACGGCTGGATTTCCTCATAGGACGCCTTTTTCTTCAAAACAATATAACGCTTATCCTTGTCTTCCCTCGCATACCCGTAAAGTTCATCTGAGGATAAATCCGGGAAGCACTGGGTCAGCGCACTGATCGTGGCATTGATATAGTCCTCATCACTCGTCATGACCGAACAGTCCAGGATCACATTGTAAACTGCGATACTGGTCGCTAACACATTTCCTTTTGCATCGAGGATGTCGCCCCTCTGATAAGGGATGGTCTGGCTGTCATATTCCTGCTGTGACAATACGATCTTCTCGTACCTGTCACCGCTGGTATACTCGATATACATCAGACGCCCGATCAGTCCGATCAGCATAAGTGCCACGGCGCTAAACATGACGATCAGTTTTTTCTGCATCCGTTTGGGGAACTTCAGCAGTGGTTTTCTCTTTTTCTTTGCTGCCATTTAATCACCCGTTTACTTGCTTGGAATCTCACTATACTGGGTCATATAATCATCTTCCCCAACGGAGTAATAGATAATCTGTCCTTCCTTGGCATAAGACATTCCCAGCTCATTCATCGCGGTATCACGCACGCTCTCCAAATCCACTGCGGTGCTGATTCTCTTATATGCCTCGTCATTGTCTGCCTTCAGATCCGTGATCTGGCTCTCTAACGCTGAAATTGTCTTCATCCGTGCCGTAATATCTGACTGGATTGCAATATACAGGCTGGCAACCGCGCCGAACACAACCACTGCCATGGTCAAAAAAGCCACATAGCTCTTGCTCATGCGCATTGCTTTTTCCTGATTACGTCTCGCAATGCGACGCTGTCTTCTTAACTTTTCTTCACGTTCTCTCTCTATGCGCTCCCGCTGTTCTCTGCGGTAATCCGGTGCTGTCTGCACACGGCGCACGGTATTCCCGTCTATATAATAGTCGCTCTCCGTGCGGCTATCTCTTGCCCTTCCACTTTTCATAAAATTCCTCACCCTTTCAACGTCTCTCAAACACCCTCAGTTTGGCACTTTTCGAACGAGAATTCTCCTCTAATTCCTCCTCGCCCGGCAAAATCGGTTTACGGGTTATCACCTTTCCTTTTGATACCTTTCCACATACACACACCGGAAAATCCTTTGGGCATGTGCATGGGTCCTCATTTTTCTTAAAATTCGTCTTGACGATCCGGTCTTCTAAAGAATGAAACGTGATGATGCAAATCCTCCCTTCTGGATTTAACAGATCAATCATCTCATCTAAGTTATTCTGGAGTACTTCCAGCTCCTTATTGAGTTCTATCCGGATCGCCTGGAATGTACGTTTCGCCGGATGCCCTCCGGTCATCTGCACTTTCATCGGAATGGAAGCCCGGATAATCTCCGTCAGTTCTCCGGTCGTCTCGATCGGTTTCTTCTGCCGTTCACTCACGATGTGCTTGGCAATGTTTTTTGCAAACTTGTCCTCTCCGTAATCGCGTATGATACGGTACAGATCCATCTCACTGTACTCGTTGACAATGTCCTTCGCCGTCAGCGACTGTCTGGAATCCATGCGCATATCAAGCGGCGCATCCGCCTCCCGGTAGGTAAATCCCCTCTCCGGTGTATCTAACTGAAACGATGATACGCCAAGGTCTAAAATAATGCCATCCACATGCTCAATTCCTATGGCATACAGTTCTTCCTTCATGTTGGCATAATTGCTGCGGATAATCGTCACCTTATCGCTAAATTCTGCCAGGCGCTCTGTCGCTGCCGCAATGGCATCCGCGTCCTGGTCAATTCCTATCAGTCTGCCTCCCGCCCCTAAACGTTTTGCAATCTGATAGCTGTGACCGCCGCCACCTAAGGTTCCATCCACATAGATTCCATCCGGCTTAATATTCAAATTTTCGATTGTCTCCTCTAACAATACGGAATAATGTTTAAATTCCACCGGCACTCCTCCTATATGCTAAATCCCATCTCTGCCATATGTTCGGCAATATCATCCATCTCGTCTTCATCATATGTATTCTCCTGCCATCTGTCTTTGTTCCAAATCTCAACCCTGTTTAAAACTCCGACTAAGACAACATCCTTCTCTAGCCCTGCATATTCACGCAAAACAGGCGGGAGTAAAATACGCCCCTGCTTGTCCAGTTCCACGGAAGCTGCGCCCGCGAAGAAGAATCTGGAGAACTTTCTCGCGTCCTTTGAAGTGCCCGGAATACTGCGGAATTTTTCTTCGATGTCCTGCCATTCGTTCATAGAATACACAAATAAGCATCCATCAAGTCCCTTAGTCACAACAAATTCAGCCCCTAACTGCTCTCTGAACTTGGCGGGAACTATCAGTCTGCCTTTGGGGTCTACTGTGTGATTGTATTCTCCCATGAACATGACACAACACCTGCCTTTTGGCGGCTGTGGACTTTCATCCTCCACAAAGCAGGGACTTGTCCACCACTTTGTACCACTATTCCACCACTTTCCTCCACTTCGTAGGTATACTATACCCCTATTTCTTAAAAAAAGCAATAGAAAACCTTAATATTTAAGGTTTTCCAATTTTTGTAACAAAAAAACAGACTGCGTGTCCGCAGTCTGTTCAGACTGTAGACAAAGCAGCACTTGATTTAACACTCAAGTGC
>CAVCFM010000085.1:0-2771 GCA_963601305.1 bacterium
TGTATTATCGATCAATTCCGCTCCCTCCGGGATATACGGTTCATCGCTCGGATAGTAGACTCCCTCCACTGCCTCAGTGCTCTCCTGATTATACAAAGGTGCGGAGTAATCTACCTCGTCACTGTCTGTCACCGTGGTAACGCCTTCATACAAACCTTCCATCGGCCATGCAATATAATCATCCGCCGTAATTCCGGACAAAATTTCATATTCATTCAGATTGCTGTCGAATTCGCCCAGTTCCACATAACGTTTCTCCAAGCGGTTCTTGTCATTTGCCGCCCAGATATATGCACCACTGTCATCCTGTACCACATAGTCTGCAAAAATCCAGAGACCTTCCTTCTGCTCATCCTGGCCCTCATCCATCTCTATGTATACATGCTGTCCCAGCATCAGACCATCCGAATTATCCAGCTGCACATAAAACGGATACTTGGTAGAACTGCTGCTTGAGCTGTCAGATCCGCTGTAATAGTAGCTGTCATCATCATCCTTCTGCACATTATCCGTATCAATTTTCTGCAATGTGCCGCTCCATGTCTGGTCATCGACTCTGGAACGAATGAGCACCGGCTCTCCTTCGGTAAGCATCCAGACATTCTGTTCACTGATCGTACCTTTGATACGGTAATCCCCTTCCTGCTGGATCACCATAAACGCATTGCTGCCACTGCTGTCATCGCTGCCATTTTCATTGATTTCCTGCACAATACCTGACTGCTTGCTGATCACCACAGAATCCGTTATCTGCGTCTGATATTTTTCTATTTCGAGCTGTTTGCTCTCAATGTCTAATTCCTTCTGGGTAATCTCGTTCTGTGCCGTATTAATATCCGTCTGCAGTTCGAATTTATCATCCTCATCTGTGGTCTGTGCATACTTCTGGTTCAGTGTATCTAACTCCTTTTTCTGGCTCTCCAGTTCATTATTCAGACCTTCCAGATCCAGCTGGGACTGTTTTACCTGCATATCCAGATCACTGGTATCATACGTCACCAGCTTCTGCCCCTCCTCAACGATATCTCCTACCTCAACAAGGATTTGTTTTATCGTGCGGGACGAATCTACGCTCACATTGTAACTGTCCTGCGCCTCCACAACACCGTTATAACGATTCTCCGCGCCAGTAACCTGATTCATAACCTTTGATAACTTTTCCACATACACCCTGTCTTCTGACGATGAACTGCCGCCAAACAGTCCTAAAATATCCTCTCTAAAATAGTATCCGCTGCCCACACAGCCGATCACTACAATCGCAGCAATTAATGCTATCACTTGTTTCTTCTTCATATTACCACTTTTTCTCCTTATATCTGTGATTGTAACCTTCACCTCTCACAGCATTTATTCTACCATTTTTACCGGGAAAATCCTATATTTTATTCTTTAATTTTTCTTTAAATGTACGCAGAAAAAAGAACCGGAGAGAAATTCCTCTCCGGTTCCATCAGCATCATGGATGCCTGTATTACTGATTAATACTAGTTAATCTGGTATGTACAGCGTATCTCAGCATTGTTGCTGCTGTTTACAAATGTTACATATACGCTATATGACTTATTCTTTGTAAGTGTTCCAACATTCAGTGTTGCGGAACTCATTGGCTTAGAATAAGAATAAGTTCGGGTGTAACGTTCATTTGCCGAATCATACACCTCAGCACTGGAAATCTTCCATCCCTTGGCAGGTGTGATCTTAACGTTTGCGCTCTTTGTCGTCTTGGTCATCTTGAGACCTGACACATAAGCTGCCTTAGCAGTCTTGCTCTTTAAGTCACCACTGATACCGGAAATCTTCATGGATTTTACCGGGTTCACGTACTTCTTAACTGTTACTTTGGATTTCTGGGCAGCACTGATTCCTTTAACTTTGAAAGAAATCGTTGCTGTTCCGGTCTTCTTTAACTGTAAACCGATATAATAGGAATAATAGTTACTTGAATAGCTGTATGGTGAAGATCCGCTAAAATACTCTGTCTTGTAAGAATAGCTGCTTGTACTTCTCTCCAGATAATATGGTGCTGCTACACTTGTCTTATCAGACTTCACAGATGATTTTGCAATTGTCTGGCTCTTGGTCAGATTGTTCACACTGATATTGGTATATGTATACGAAGAGCTGCTTGTCATATACAGAATGATTCTTGATCTGCAGAACATATTCAAGGATTATCAGCAGGACAAACTGGTAGTCCCGGTTTTAAAGGATGTCAGCCTTAGCGTGGAAGAGGGAGAGTATGTGGCGATTATGGGACCGTCAGGCTCGGGTAAGACGACATTGATGAATATCATCGGATGTCTCGACAAGCCGACCAGCGGAACCTATGAACTGGCAGGCGAGGATGTGCTGAAACTGAAGGACAAAGAATTGTCTGATCTGCGCTTGCGCAGCATCGGCTTTGTGTTTCAGAGTTTCCATCTGATGCCGCGTGAGACTGCGGCGGAGAATGTGGCGCTGCCGTTAAGTTATGCCGGAGTCAGGAGAAAGGAGCGAAGAGAGCGTGCAATTGCAGCTTTAAAGCGCGTAGGTCTTGAGGAACGTGTGGATTTTAAACCGACACAGCTTTCCGGTGGACAAAAACAGCGTGTGGCAATTGCAAGAGCCATGGTAAATAATCCTAAGATTCTTTTGGCGGACGAGCCCACAGGAGCGCTCGACTCCAAATCGGGAGAACAGATCATGGAGCTTTTCCGCAAGCTGAATGAGGAGGGCGTAACAGTTGTTATGATTACGCATGACCCCAAAATTGCAGCCAATGCAAAGCG
>CAVCFM010000086.1:0-1065 GCA_963601305.1 bacterium
TACTACGCCGGTGTTGCTGCGGTTTGCGGAGGAGTACGGCATGGCTTACGAGAGCGGGAATTCAATCTTAGGCGTGCCGGCAAAAGAGTTATACGAACGTTATACACTTTTTTTGATCCCCATGGTAAATCCGGATGGCGTTGATCTGGTGAATGGAGCATTGCGGGAGGGGGACTATTACAGGCAGGCGCAGGCGATTGCGGCAGACTATCCTGCCATTCCGTTCCCGCAGGGATGGAAGGCGAATATCGAGGGGATCGATCTGAATCTGCAATTCCCGGCGGGGTGGGAGAATGCCAGGGCAATCAAATTTGCACAGGGATACATAAGCCCGGCACCCCGGGATTATGTGGGGAGTGCGCCATTGGTGGCGCCGGAGAGCGTGGCGGTCTATGAGTTTACAAGGGCACATGAGTTTGCATTGATATTAGCGTACCATACCCAGGGAGAGGTTATCTACTGGAAATACTTAGATTATGATCCGCCGCGTTCCTATGAGATCGCGCTATACTTTGGAGAGGTCAGTGGCTATGCGGTGGAGACAACACCGGCGGAATCCGGTTATGCGGGCTACAAGGACTGGTTTATCCAGGATTACGACAGACCGGGCTATACGATTGAGGTGGGACTCGGGGAGAATCCGCTGCCGATGACACAGTTTGAGGCAATCTATACGGTAAACCGAGGCATCCTGCTCGGCGGAATGACGCAGGTATGAGCGTGGGGCAGTGGCTGTATACTCCCCGCCACCGCAGAAATACTTTACATTTATCGGGAATCAGCGTAGTGTATAGGCAGACATAGATCGGAGATCTGTCAGGACTTACAGTGCGCGAGGAGTTTGTGAATGAGAGCGATATTTTACTGGGAAGAGAATGAGACAGGAACAGTGCGGCTTTTGCGGATATTCGGCAGTACACCGGAGGTTTGCGTCCCTGAAACGATAGGTGGCAGGCCGGTTACGGAAATCGGAGCCTATTGTTTTGGACAGAAAAGTCATCTGCCGGAGCGCTATAGGATCACGGAAGTGGATGAGACGGGAAGCAGGGAGCGGGAGCAGACACA
>CAVCFM010000086.1:1076-2604 GCA_963601305.1 bacterium
GGAGCGCTATAGGACCACGGAAACAGCCCCGATGGCGCAGTTTAGAGAGCTGGCAGGAGATTATCCGGTGAGAATCTGCCTGCCGGATACGATAACTAAGATCGGAAATTTTGCATTTTATAACTGCACATCCTTAGAGCAGCTGGAAATTGGCAGCCGGATGGAGAAACTTGGCTCCGATGCGTTTATGAATTGTCACAAACTGCACCGTATGACGCTTCGCGCCGGTGCGAAGGAAAAGAGCGGAGCCAGACAGATCTTAGCGCAGATATCTGCGGATATGGAAGTGACATTTCGGGGAAAACGGGAAGTTGAGGCGGTCGTTTTTTTCCCGGAATATTATGAGAGTTACGATGAGATCGCACCGGCGCATATTTTTGGAAGAAATATCGAGGGAGAGGGCTTTCGGGCGAGACAGTGTTTTCTGGACGGGTGCTATGAATTTGACCAGTATGACACGATTTTCCCAAAAGCCTGCGTCGAGGAGCGGGAGCTGACACTCTGCCGGATGGCGATGAACCGTCTGCGCTATCCGGTGGAGCTAAATGACGAGGCGAGGGCGCGCTATGAGGCATACGTGAAGGCACATTTGGAGCAGATCGCAAGTCGGGCGGTTGTGGAGAGAAAACTCGAGGAAATCTGGTTCCTCTGCGACCGGAAGCTCATGGAGCCGTCCGTTATGGAGATCTGCATCCGCTATGCCACGGAACTGGACTGGGCGAAGGGCGCTGCGGAGCTGCTGGATAAAAAGAACGTATATTTTCCGAAAAAGAGCGTCGCGCAGCGTTATTCCTTTGATGATTTTTAAAAGTGGAGAGGAGCGGCTATGGCACATCAGCTGACAGAAGAAGAGTGGGAAGCACAGATGGCAGAAAAAATACTTGCGTATGTGCGGGATGAATTATATCTGGATTTACGTTTTTTAAATATTGCGTTGTCTGCGCTTACGCCAAAGCCGGATAAAGCGGTAAAAACCTTTGCCACAGACGGGATCTGGCTGTGCTACTCCACAGAGCAGGTGCTTCGGGTGTTTCAACAGAACACCCTCTTTTTGGACAGGGCGTATCTGCACACGGTGCTGCACTGCATTTTTGCACATCTGTGGATTGGCGGAAAACGGGAGAAATACCGCTATGACATCGCATGCGATATTGCGGTGGAGTACACAATCGATGCGATGGATAAGCCGTGTACCAGGCGGATATTAAGCTGGAACCGGCAAAAGTTCTACGAACGTCTTAAGCAGAGCGGGGATGGAGTGTCGGCGGCTGTCATCTATGACATGTTAGACGACATGGATACGGAGGAGCTTAAGGAGCTGGCGGCGGAATTTTACACGGACGACCATTGTTACTGGCCAAAGCAGGAGGAGACGCGCGCCGGGCAGACGATGACACCTGCCCAGAAAAAGTGGAATCAGATTGCAAGGCAGACGAAGCAGCAACAGGAGCGAAAGGGCGAGGAACCAAAGGAGGGTGAGAGTCTTTTTGCTGCACAGATCGCGGCGGAGCGGGGACGGCGCAGCTAC
>CAVCFM010000086.1:2614-6001 GCA_963601305.1 bacterium
GCGAGTTCCTCCAGAAATTTGCCGTGCTGCGGGAGGAGCTGCATGCGGATCCGGAAGAATTTGATCTGAATTATTACACGTATGGGCTGCATATCTATGGCAATATGCCGCTGATCGAACCGTTAGAGAGCCGTGAGACGAAGAAAATCCATGAGTTTGTCATTGCGATTGACACAAGCTATTCCACGAACGGAAAGCTGGTGGAACAGTTTTTGCGGGAGACCGTGGACATTTTAAATCAGAGCGACCATTTTTTTGAGGATGCACGCATCCGTATTTTGCAGTGTGACAATGAAGTGCGGCGGGATACGTTAATCTGTGGACAGGCACAGTGGGCGGGATTTCTAAAAGATTTTGAACTGATCGGCGGTGGAGGCACGGATTTTCGGCCGGCATTTACCTATGTGAATGAACTGATCGAGCAGGGCGAGATAAAAAATCTGTCCGGAATGTTGTATTTTACAGATGGAAAGGGCACTTATCCGAAAAAGAGACCGGATTATAAAGTGGCGTTTCTGTTTTTGGAACCGTTTGAGGAACAGTTGGTACCGCCGTGGGCAATGCGCATGCGGCTGACAGAGATGGATTCGTAAAAATGAATTGCAACTTAAAATAGAAATTATTATAATTTTAGTAGCAGAGTGCAAGAAAAGAAGAGGACGATAGTAATATGAATATCAAGCAGGCAAAAGAAGAAATCATGCACACGGTGCAGGCTTATCTGGCAAAGGATGAGGATGGGGCATACAAGATACCTGCCATCCGGCAGCGTCCGATGCTGTTGATGGGACCGCCGGGAGTCGGCAAGACCCAGATCATGGAGCAGATTGCCAGAGAGTTAAAGGTGGGGCTTGTGACATATACCATCACGCATCACACCAGACAGAGCGCCGTGGGACTGCCGTTTATCCGTGAGGAAGAGTTTGACGGGAAGAAATGTTCGGTGACGGAGTACACGATGAGCGAGATTATCGCCAGCGTATACCGCAAGATCCGTGACGGCGGGCAGCGGGAAGGAATCCTCTTTATTGATGAGATAAACTGTGTGTCGGAGACTCTGGCGCCTACGATGCTGCAGTTTTTGCAGTGCAAGACATTCGGCAATCAGGCAGTGCCGGAGGGATGGGTGATCGTTGCGGCGGGCAATCCACCGGAGTACAACAAATCCGTCCGGGATTTTGATATGGTGACCTTAGACCGTGTGCGCTACATGACGGTGGAGGCAGATTTTTCTGTCTGGAAGGAATATGCCAGAGCCCAGCAGATCCACAGTGCGATATTAAGTTATCTGGAACTGCGCCCGGCGAATTTTTACCGCGTCGAGGCAGATGTGGATGGACTTCGCTTCGTGACTGCGAGAGGCTGGGAGGACTTAAGCAACCTGATGATGGTGTACGAGCAGATGGGACTTCCGGTGGATGAGCCTGTGATACGGGAGTTTTTACACCACGAGGATGTAGCGGAGGATGTGGCAGCATATTTTGACCTGTACCGGAAGTATCAGGACGACTACGGCGTTGCCGAGATCTTGCAGGGGCATGTTAGATCAGCGGTCTATGCCCGCATCTATGCGGTGGCGTTTGATGAACGCCTGTCGGTTGTGCAGCTGTTGTTAGACGGGCTGCGGGGATACTTTAAGAAAGCCGGGGAGGCAAAAGCCATCACCGACGGATGGTTTGCATTTTTGAAGGAATACCGGGAGAGACTTAGGACGGCAGAAGACGGCATCGCCTGCTACGAGGCGCTCCTTAAGGAGCGGGAAGACTCTGTTGCACAGGCAAAGGCGCAGGGCTATTATACGCGCAGACAGGAAAAGTGTGAGACAAAGCTGTCTCAAAAATTACAGGAGCATAAGCCGATGGTATCCGGCGAACATGCAGCGGGAGCAGAAGCCTGTTTCACAGATGCCAAAAGCGGCTTTGATGCATGGCTGTCGGAATTGGAAAATCTGGAGAATGCCGCCGGCGAGGCATTGGAGCATGCATTTGATTTTATGGAGCATGCATTTGGCACGGGGCAGGAGATGGTGGTATTTGTCACCGAGCTTACCATAGATGAGACGGCTGCACTGTTTTTGGCGGAACACAGCTGTGAGCGCTATATTCAGTACAACAGGCAGCTTTTGATCGGAACCAAGAAGGCACAGCTGTTGTCTGAGCTGGAGCGCGAATCTTAGATTACAAAAAGTGAGGAAAAAATCATGCAGCAGGCAAATGAATTACGGGATATATTGCAGAAAATTGACCACAGAGGATATCCGGCATACAAAGACACAAAAGGCACATATGAATTTATGAACTATGTCCTTTCGATTGACCATGTGCAGGGAGACCCTTTCGCATCGCCATCGAAAGTCAGCATCCATATCAAGGGAAATACGGCGGCATTTCCGAGAAATCTCTGGGAAATGCGGTGCAGACGGATTGCGTTGCAGGACTATCTGCTGCGTATGTTTGGCAGACAGATTGAAAAATATTCCTTCCAGGCGAAAGGCTCCGGCAAGAGCGGGCTGATGTCTGTCAGCCGTCCGGGACAGGAGGTATTAGAGCGCAGCGCATGTGAGATTGATGAAAAAACAGGTTCCATCGTGATGCGCATGGAAATCGGTTTCCCGGCAAACGGGCGCACGGTCAATGCGAGAGAATTAGAGAAGATTTTGTTTGGATATCTGCCGGAATGTGTCAAAGATGCCCTGTTTTTCCGCTCATTGGATGCCAAAAGCCTTGGAGCGGCGGCGGATCTGGCAGAAGATCAGCAGTATATCAGGCAGCATTTGAAAGAGATGGGATTAGTGGCATTTGTGGCAAACGGTTCCATATTGCCGCGTGAGTCCGGGATATCCGGAAGACCGATGAAACGGGCGACGGCGTTTGTGTCACCGAAGGAGCTTGCAGTTACCATGGAGCTGCCGCATGCCGGAACGATCACCGGAATGGGCATCAGGGAAGGTGTGACATTGATCGTGGGCGGTGGCTACCACGGAAAATCTACCCTGTTAAAAGCATTGGAATTAGGCGTGTACAACCATATCAGAGGCGATGGCAGAGAGTATGTGATCACCGAGGATACAGCGATGAAGCTTCGGGCGGAAGATGGAAGAAGTATTCAGAAAGTCGACATTTCCATGTTCATCAATGATCTGCCGAATGGGAAAGACACCAGAAGATTCTGCACGGAGGATGCCAGTGGAAGTACGTCCCAGGCAGCAAATATGGTGGAGGCAATGGAAGCGGGTGCGAAGACCTTTTTGATTGACGAGGATACCAGTGCGACCAACTTTATGATCCGTGATGAACTGATGCAGCGGGTGGTAAACCACGAGGACGAACCGATCACGCCGTTTATCGACCGTATCCGGGAACTGTACAGTGAGTATGGTATATCAAC
>CAVCFM010000087.1:0-2232 GCA_963601305.1 bacterium
GTTCTGTTTGAGGACTGCGATATTGTATTCCGCTACAATGCCAACAAAAATTCCGGTTACGTGACAGCTCCGAAATCTGACGGCGTGGATTACGGACTGATCTTTGACGACTGCCGGATCACAGCCGAGAGCGGATGCTCCGGAAGTAAGTATTATCTGGGAAGACCGTGGGGCGAGGAAGCGGCGGTTACATTTATCGACTGCTATATGGGAAGCGTGATCAATGCCTCCATCGGTTGGACCGACTGGAGTGGACAGGAGCTTTCCACCAACACGACAGCGCTGGCAAAATCCCGCTACTATGAGTGCGGAACTTACGGAGACGGATTCGCGGTAAATGCAAACCGCAGACAGATCTCACCGACCGGGGCAGAGGAGATGCTGTCGGAGACATCCCTTGGATGGAGTCCTTCCGATACCTATGTGACGATTGGAACAAACTATGTCGGCAGTATCGCCACGGACAGCGAGACTGCTTATGTGGAAAAAGAATACACACCGGATACTTATTCCGGATACGAGAGTGATGATACCGGAGTCGGTCAGTACCTGCTGGAAGGATTTGCCGAGACGGCAGACACGACAGGCGGCGGACTTTTGTATGAGACATCTGACAATTATTATGAAGTGGCAAGCGCAACGGAATTTTTGGATGCCCTTGTTGCAGTGAAAAAAAGCGGACAGCCGAGTGTCATCGAGCTGCAGGCAGATATCTGTCTTGGCGACAACGAGGTGGATGATTTTGACAGCTACAGCAGTGTGATCACATCCCATTCACACCCGGCACTGACACATCCGCTTTTGATGGAGAGTGGTGTCTCCAAACTTTATATCAAGGGTATGAGTGACCTGACGATTTTCTCCAAGGAAGGTTATTCCTTAAAGCATGTGGCGGTAGACATCAACGGTTCTGAAAATATCATCATCCGCAACATCCGCTTTGACGAACTCTGGGAGTGGGATGAGGAAACCGAGGGTGACTATGATGTCAACGACTGGGATTATGTGACGGTGGAAGGCGGAAGTGACCAGATCTGGATTGACCACTGCACATTCCACAAGGCGTATGACGGCGTGGTGGATATCAAGACGGACAAGAACACAGAGACAAACGTGACGATATCCTGGTGTGAATTTTTACCGGGAAGTGAGGAAAATGAGTTCTTCAATCAGATGATGGATACGATGGCAGCATCGCCGGAGGATTATCCGTATTATGAGAGCTTGTTGGAAGCAGGCATGAGCGAGGAACAGATCTGGTGGTATGCATACGGTCAGAAGAAGACGCACCTTGTCGGTCAGTCGGACGATGCGACCACGGCGATCAACATCAATCTGACGCTTGCAAACAACTATTATTTTGATTCCATGGATCGTATGCCGCGTATGCGATACGGAACCGCACATGTATACAACTGTATTATGGATGCGCAGGAGCTTTTGACGGCGCGGGATTCCATCACAAATGCGGATGCAGCAAAGCACATTGTAAGCAACGGTGCATCTTCCACCTGTGACGGTGAGGTGCTTTTGGAAAATTGTAAGATATCCGGAATTATCAACGCACTTAACAGTGGAAACGGCAGCAGTCCGTCCGGTTATATCAATGCGATCAATTCGCTTTATTATATGTATGGAACGCGCTATGCATTGAGCCCGAAGGTCAATACCACGAAAGACGGAGAGTCTTTAAAAATCCTTGATGCGGACGAGTTTGTGGAGGATTTGCCTTACAGCGATTACAACCTCTACAGTGCAAAAGATCTGGAGGATATTTTGACAGCTGGCGCTGGTGCAGGAAAAATGTCATGGAGTGTTCTTCAGTGGGAGAAAACCGTCTATTATGATTCCACCTTTACAGCGGCGGAGTGGGAGGAGACTTCCAACGACGGACTCTCTGAGTACACCGGAACCAGCACCACCAGTACCGATGATACAGACAGCAGTGATGACAGCAGTACCGACGACAGTAGCGACGATAGTTCATCGGATGGCACGGACAGCAGTGACGATAGTTCATCCGATGATACGAGCAGCGACGACAATTCGACCGATGACACAGGCAGCAGCGACGATAGTTCATCGGATGACACAGGCAGCAGTGATGACAGCAGCGATGACAGCAGTGATGATAGCAGTGCTAATAGCAGTACCGACGACACGAGCAGCAGCGACGACAGTTCAACGGACGACACAAGCAGCAGTTCAACGGACGACACAAGCAGCAGTTCA
>CAVCFM010000088.1:0-3084 GCA_963601305.1 bacterium
TCGGTTCCTCCGTCTCGGTCTCCTCCGGAGTCTCGGTTCCGTCCGTGAATCGTATCGGCATCATCGCCCGGAATGTGTCCGCTGCAGCCTTTAAATCTGCCACGGTAAGCTCTTCCGTATCATATTCTTCACTTCCAAACAAAAAGACATAGTCTCCTGTTTTAGCTCCGCCCAACGCCACAAAATAATAAACGCCCGGCTCCTCATCAGACGCGACTAACAACACCGGGGTTCCCCAGTCTGTCACGTCATCGTATGTTCCCGTCGTGCTGTTCCAGTATTCGCTGCGAACCGCAAACACCTGTGTCTCTCCGGAAAATCCATAGTATTCGACGTCGTCGTAGCTGATCATGTCCCCGTCGGTATCATACCATTTGACCTTGCAGTAAACTGCGTCATTGACACTTCCCGTGATCTGTGTGAGGTCAATGGTCTTTGGCGCAGAGACAATCTCAATCGCCCCGATTTCCGGGATTTCTATTCCGCCTGTCTCCTTTTTAGTCTTCCACACGCCATCCTGATAGCTCAGTGTAAAACCATTTGCCAAATCCCCCGCAGACAGCATAAAATTACCTGCCTCGGATTTGCCCGCCGGAGCCGTGATATATGCCTTATCCGCCAACATGCCGCTGGATATCACCTTGCTTCCGGTGCGAAATATCGTCGTACCGGTCACATTCCCGCCAATCCGAACGCTGCCGCCCCCGTTTAAGACGAGAATTCCGCGCTCATCCACATTTCCGGCACTCTCATACGTGCCGCCGGAAAAATCTCCTGTGATGATGGCATCTGTCATCTGGGAAAAATCAAGGCAGGCGCCACCGGACACGCTTACATTCGCAAGACTTCCCTCCTGCATCGTCACCCAGGCATCATCGTTCAGGACAAGATTGCCCACGCCGTTTATCACGGTATTCGCCATGGTGGTCTTCCCTATCGTAAGCGTTGTATGTTCCGAACCGGTAAACTTTGTTGCCTGCGCCATCGCATCCCCGCTTATCGTGATATCTGCACTGCTGTTTTCTGCCGCATAGATTCCATCACGCACGGCTGCCGAGCTGTCCAGCGCAAGTGTGGCTGCACCGGTATATGGCACTTTATTGTCATCCCCCGCACCGTGTCCTAAATAGATGCCCTGAAACATGGTCTTAGAGTCTGCATTTGTCACCACAAGCGATGCATGGCTTCCCTCCACCGCATTTTCAACCAGACCTGTGGTAAAACTGCCCGCATACACGCTCGGAAGTAATTCTGACTCAGAGCCGCCAATTCCGCCTAAGGAACCACCGGAGCCTGCCAGGTATGTGCTTACATGATCCAGGGTCAGATCGTGCCCTGCCAGAAAAATCTCCCGATGAGGCACACTGCCCAACGCATTGCTTGACGAAAATGTCAATTCGATATTGGAAATCGTCACATTGTCGCCCACAAGCTGTATCGGACCACGGCAGTTAAGCGAACTGCCCTCTTTTCCAGTGATGACTGTATTCCCCGGAATTGTCACCGGCAGCATCCGCTTATCCGCTGCCACTGCCTCTCCGATTGCGATGACTCCGTCCACCACGATCGGACTTGCATTTTTCTTCAATGCTGCGGTAAATTCTGCGGTTGTGGTAACTACCGTTCCCTCCTCGCTCTGCGCCACCGTCTCAGGTGCACTGCTCTCTTGTGCCTGCATTTCCTCCGCAAACACCGTCTGCGGCACTGCACCAACCAGCAGAACCGCTGCCAGTGCCATACATAACATTCTTTTGTTTTTCAATCTCATTCTCCCCGTTGTGTGTTTCTTTTCTTGTATACAAGCTTATTATACTTGATTTTTCCTGCTTTCACAATCTTATATAGGAAATTAGTCACATTTCTACAGACTTGCTTTTTTTTGCCGGATAGAGTATAGTATTTTTGTATTTTTTAACGGAAAATTGCAGTATATCGTGCGCAATGCGTATCGAAATCATAGATGTAAAGGAGAGTTTTATGAGCCAGGCAAAAGTTGACCGCTACAAAGAGCAAAAAGCAAATCGCAAAAAAATCATGGCACAGGAGAAACGCAAACACCTTGCCGCTGTCATCTGCGGATGGGTTGTTGCAGCAGCAATCGTCTGCTGGGCAGGTTACTCTGCATACCATGTGTATGAGAATAACAAACCGGTTGAGACCATCTATGCGAACTTAGATGCCATCAATGATTATGTATCCGACATGAACAGCGGAGACTAATATTTTTTACATAAAGGAAGCGGCAGCAGACGCAATTGCGTTTGCTGCCGCTTCTTTTTAACTTATCCACACATTCTGGCTTTTGGAGAATGTTTTCCACTATTCTAATTCCTCTATCAACCTGCTCAATTCTTCCGCGAATCTTCCAATGTGCAGCCCATCGATCAGGCGGTGATTGACTTCTATTGAAATTCCAAGTTCCATGCGTTCCCCCACCGGGACATATTTTCCCCATGTGATGTGCGGAATGGATTCATCTTTTGCACCCTCCGCAGCCAGATCACGCTCATTCGTCACCGCTGTGATGTCAATCCAAGGAACACAGGAAAAATAAATCAGGTTGTCCGTCTCCGTACTCTCATCGATAAAACAGGTCTGTACCGCACTCTGCTCTTTCGCCTTGGCGCAGAAATCCGATATACTCCCCTCACACGGCAGCGTCACAATGTGAAACGCCTCACTGCCTTCTTTTAAGTCTGTAAAGCTCGGCATCCTTCGATTCAGACGATACACATCCTCTCCCCGTATCACATATTGAAATGCTGCCACATGATTTACTGCCTCTGTGCACAGATAGATCAAGGTATAGTAAAAAGAAAGTCCATTCTTTTTTACATAACGATACAGATTCGTAACGTCCTGCCGGAAAGTGATCATATAAAACGGATTGGACACCTGACCGAAAAAGTCAAACAGTTCTTTTCTTTGCCATGTATTTATATCAATTTTCTCGTCCATCAATTTTGCCTCCGCAGTTCTTTAGATGAATTTATCATATCGCTTGTAAACCTCACTGTTCCCGGCAAATGCATCTCCTCCAAGCGTCAGTTCCTGCGCCCTCTCCAACACATAAGCTTCAAATTC
>CAVCFM010000089.1:0-3029 GCA_963601305.1 bacterium
TTGCAGACCGCCGAGGTAAAAGCCGGGGAATGTGTGAAGGAATATACGCCGGAAAAGGACGGCAGCATTTTTGTGGGGTGGTTTGCCACACCGCAGATGAGCCACAAATTTGATTTTACACAGGCAGTTACAGAGGACACATCCGTGTTTGCCGGGTTTGTGACTTATGTGGAGGATACCAGAGAGTTTGCAATCGTGGGAAGCGGAACGAGTCCTGTGCTTTTGGAGTCAAGCTGGGGCGCGGTAATTGGTGATGCGCAGAAGATGACAAAAGAGGACAGTGACACGGAGAACTGTTACACCATCACACTGGATCTGAATGAGGGCGACCAGTTCCAGTTTGCCATGGATTCTTCCTGGGGAGACCAGCGGGGCTATGGATATCTGACAGAGATTGAACTTGACGGTGTGGATTACTTTGAAAATTCAGGAAGTCTCGGGGATACCGGGGCAAAGCGCGCCAACATCAAATGCGCGGTAGCTGGCAATTATACGTTTACGCTGACGACGTATCCGGGGGAGGATACCTACGAGACAGGGGATGCAAACTATACAGAGGAGAACAAGGAAGCGTTCAACATCAATCCGTATGACACGATCACATGGACTTACAACGGGGCCGCAAACGCAGACGCCGGAGAGGTGGAGACGGATTACTACATCAAGGGAGCGGTTGTGACCGGATGGGAAGATGTATACACAGATGAGACGAGATTTGCGAAAGAAGATAACCTGTATACGCTGAAAATCGATCTGACGGAGGGGGATGAATTTATGTTTACCTCCATGGTGACGGTCGGTGATACCAGCAGCGTGGGAACGGAATATATCCGTTACACAAACATTGCAGGGGAAGATTCAGAGAGCCTTTCCCATGTGACAGAGGGGGGTGGAGAAAATCTGATCGCGGCAGAGAGCGGAACTTATGTGTTCACCTACGACCCGGCAGAACAGATCCTTACGATCCGTGTGCAATAGTCGGCAGACATACCGGAATGGCGTGCTGCTGCAGCGGTTCGCGGCGCAGTGCGCTGTTCATGCAGTCGAACAGAGCCTGCATTTTTTCCCGGGAAAAAGAGGGAATGTAGCAGACGTTTGCGGAGGTGGCGAGCAGCTCATACAGCGTGTAATCTGTCACAAGAAGGTTCTGACCGGAAAACTGCGCCAGCTCATCCGGTGAGTTTACATAATGCACATCTGAAAAAGATTCGGCAGCGTAGGCTTTCTTTTTGGCATTGGCTGTGTCAAGCGCAACAAACTGATAGGGCTTGCCGGAAAAATAATCGGAAGCGCTCTTTGCCATATGCCCGTAATCGGAATAAATCTCGAAAAAAAGCGGGTCGCCGATGCGGCAGTCGAGAGCGAGCAGCGGACTGAAATTGCAGTCACCGATCTGATGGAAATACTCCTCGGAGATATCGTAGGCGATGATGGCATCCGCGGCATCGTATTTCTCGGTATAGCCTTTGCAAAGGTAGATCAGGTCGTAATCATTTTCGTGCAGAAATGCAGATAAGCAGTCGATCAGATGCATCTGCTCGGCACGTTTGAGGGCGGAAGCGTCCGGGGTAAGATAGAGTGCGGCCATCCGGTTGCGGTTGGTCGCCAATGCCTTGGCGGACTGGTTTGGCGTATAGTCTAAAAGGTTGATGACCTGAAGGACTTTTTTGCGGGTCGCATCACTGATGCGCATATCGGTGCGGTTGTTGATGACATATGAGACAGTGGCAACGGATACACCGGCTTCGCGTGCTACATCTTTGATCGTGATTTTTTGACTCAAGGTAACTTCCTCCCCTTATCGATGAGAAATTCTATGTTCCATTTATATAGAATTTGCCCGGATTTGTCAATAAGGGAATCGGAAACGAAAAGAATGAAGGGATAGAGAAGAAGAGAAAATGAAAATAAATGAAAGTGCAATGTTACATATACCGGATTCCCAGTACTGTTTTGCAGTCGGGGAGCGGGAACTGGTTATCAGACTTCGGATGGCAAGGGAGGATGCGGATGTTTCGGTAACGCTTCTCTATGCAGGAAAATATAAATTTCAGCAGGAACGCCATCCACTGGCAATGGAAATCCGGTATACCGACCGGCTTTACAATTACTACGAGGCGAAGCTTACACTGACAGACGTCCGTCTGGCGTATGTGTTTCTGATAAAAAAACAGGGGGAGACTTATTATTTTTGTGAGGACGGCCTTACCAGGGAGTACGATTTTGCAGAGGGATTTTACAACTTCTTCCAGATGCCCTACATCAACCGGAACGATGTCCTGCCAACCGTAGCATGGATGAAGAGCGCCGTATTTTATCAGATTTTTGTGGACCGTTTTTTCAGGGGAGATGGGACGAAGGATACCGCTTATATCAATATGGAATGGGGCGGGCGTCCGACACCGAAAAGCTTTGCAGGGGGAGACCTGCGGGGGATCATCGAAAAGCTGGATTATCTGAAAGCGCTTGGGATCACGGCGATTTACCTGACACCGATTTTTTTATCGATATCAAATCACAAGTATGATACGATTGATTACATGCAGATCGACCCACAGTTCGGAACCGGGGAAGATTTTGCCGAGCTTGTAAAAAAGGCGCATGCGCGGGGAATCCGGATCGTGCTTGATGCCGTGTTTAACCATTGCAGCATGCAGATGCGGCAGTTTGCGGATGTCATGGAAAAGGGAATAAAGTCGCCGTACTATGACTGGTTTTTGATTGACGGGGACTTCCCGGTGCCGGACCAGGCGAATTATGAATGTTTTGCAGAGTGCAATTACATGCCCAAACTTGACACGGCAAACCGTAAGGTACAGGAGTATCTGATAGAGATTGCATGTTACTGGATCCGGGAGTTCGACATCGACGGCTGGAGGCTGGATGTCTCGGATGAGGTGTCGCACCAATTCTGGCGATTATTCCGGGATGCGGTCAAGAGGGAAAAAGCAGATGCAGTCATCATCGGGGAAAATTGGCATGATGCATATCCCTACCTGAGGGGGGACCAGTGCGACAGTATTATGAAC
>CAVCFM010000090.1:0-8176 GCA_963601305.1 bacterium
GTGGAGAAAGCGCAAGCATGTGATGTTTGAATTTGATCATGGAAAAATGTACCGGATCTGCCTGATACATGGTAAAGTCTGCAAAGAAGAAATTTTGTATGCGCATTTTCCGGGAGGAAAGAATTTTACCAACCGCGAGGTGGGAGAACATTTTTATATCATACCGTATGAGTTCATCAAAGATGCAGAACTGACACCGAAGTGGATCCGCGCCCATTCAGAGGAGGAACACCTGATGCAGAGCCTGCGGCTGAATTTTATCTGGTACAGGGGTGTTGCGGCGAAATATATGCCGGGACTTGCCAATCTGGTAAAGCGTCTGCTGGGGAGAAAATGATGGCTGATGAGGAGAAGGTATGAAGACGAAAATAGAGTTTTATCTGGGTAAAATATATGCGGTGCTGGCAATGTTCATGTTCGCGTTCCTCTTTTATAATGCCATGCGTTATTCCTGGCTGAATAAGGATCTGAGTAATGAACATGTTTATGTCACGACAGATTCCTTCCTCGGTAATCTGATGGGGCTGGCTCTGGTGGCGTTTCTTGTTTTTGCGATTGGCAGACTGCTGGATGGAAAGTTCGCATGGGTGGATGTGGACAGACTGGCTATTGCAGTGTCCTTGATCTGTATGGGGATCAGTATCTATTGGATATATGCCAGCTGCGCTGTGCCTCAGTCAGATCAGGCAATTTTATGTGAAAAAGCGGCACAGTTTAACAACAATGATTTCCATGGGTTAGAGAAAGGCGGATACATCGCAAGATATCGTCAGCAGCTCGGCCTGGTGACATTTCTGCGTATTCTGTACAAGATATTCGGGGAGCAGAATTTCCGGGCGTACCAGATATTTTCTGCATTGATGATATTTGTGCTGGTGTATTCGGGATACCGGATCACCCGGGAAGTGACACAGAAGAACCGCAAAGCCGGCGTGTATTATCTGGTACTGGCGCTGACGTGTGCTCCAATGTACTGTTATGTGCCGTTTGTGTATGGAGAGATTGCATCCACGGCACTGGTACTGTTTGCAGTATGGATGATGTTGTCCGCATGCAGAAAGTTCCGGTGGTACAAAGCAGCTGCCTTTGCGCTTGCATTGGGAATTGCCGTGCAGCTGCGGCAGAATGTCCTGATCGTTGTGGTCGCAGCAGCAATTGTTTTGGCGGTAAAATGCGTGTTCTCATTTGATAAACATCTGCTTGTGATGCTCGCCGCAGTGCTTGTGGGAGTGGTGAGCTTTCAAACTGCGATCAATGTTTTTTATGCATCCAAGATACCGGAGGACAGTGAGGCTATGCCATCGATCCTGTGGGTTGCCATGGGCACGTCGGATGATGCAGATTTTGCCGGATGGCACAATGGTCTCAATGAAAATCTGTTTTTTGATATGGATTGTGACCCGGAGGCTTCCAGTGAAGCAGCGAAGGAATACATAGCAGAATTTATTGAGACATGCAGCAAGGACCCGGATTATGCGGCTGACTTTTTCTGGCGCAAGCTATCTGCCCAGTGGAGTGCACCGATGTATCAGGGATTTGCCATGAATAATCGCATTGAAGGAGAACAGGACCGCATTGCACACAGCGCATATTTTGGTCGGCTGGGCAAACTGTTGACAGCGGAGATGAATATTTATCAGATTGTAGTTTACGGCGGAATTTTATTTTTGCTGTTTGCTACGTGGAAACAGTGGAGGGGCATAGAGAACTATGTACTTTTGATCGCGGTGTTTGGCGGATTTTTGTTCTCTGCAATCTGGGAGGCAAAGCCCCGCTATGTATTCCCGTATCTGCTCATGATGCTTCCCTATGCGGCGGCGGGAGTCTGGCAGCTGCAGAATACGGCCAGATCATGTGCCGGTAAGATCAGACCCGGACAGCGCTGATATGTTTACCAGCGTTTCCGATACTCGGAGGCAGTGCATCCCTCCATTTTCTTAAATACTTTATTAAAATAACTGGCGTCATCAATGCCACAGAGCACAGCGATCTCTTCGATGGAAGCGTTGCTGTAACGGAGCAGCTCTTTGGCATTGGTGATTTTTTTTGTCAGAATATACTGAATGATGGTCGTTCCGTATTCCTTTTTGAATTCCCGGGAAAGATAATATTTGCTGATATAAAACTGCTCCGCCAGGTAATCCAGGGAAATCTCCTCGGTGTAGTGCTCGTCTAGGTAGCGCAGCACATTTTTTAACTTTTCCCCCAGCGCGGAGTCACTGCCGGACTTTTCCTTTGCCTCGGTGCATAAAAGCGTTAAAATTCCAACAATCTGCTGGGCGGAAAGCAGGTCGGTGTCATCGGTCTTGTCCTCGTGCAGCGTGATGATATTCTGGATGGCGGCAGTCAGTGCGGATAACTGCCCGGAACGGAAATGCCAGTCATGCTCTTCCCTGAAATAGTCGTAGTAGGCGGCGGTCTGTGCACCGTTGAAATGAATCCATAAAAGTTCCCAGGGATCAGATCCGCTGCTGATGTGGGTGTACTCATTCATGCAGTCTAAGAAAAAGCAGTCGCCGGTGGCTGCCGTTATCGTTGCTGGCGTACCGCCGTCCATATAGCTGACTTTGCCGCTGCCGGAGAGCACAATTAAAAACAGGTAGGAATTTAAACCCTTCCGTCGGCTCAGGTGCGGCTTTAAGCTCTTTAAATAGCCTGCCTCCTGGATGTAGAAAAAATTCTGACGCACAAAAGCGGAGGGGGTGTTGATGATACGGCGTGTATTCGTAACTTCGGATGTTTTGTATTTTTCAAAAAAAGAATCGCGCATAAATGGCTCCCTTCGTATGATCTTGCCATGGATAGTTATAGCAAGATAATACTATTTTTCCGCAATATATTCAATTGTAAAAATGCAAAAATTAGATTATTCTAAACAACGGCTTAAAAATTGTATGTTAGCAAAATAATCATAGAACAGAAAAAGGAGATAAAATATGAGCAAAAAAGCGTTGATCACCGGTGTGACCGGACAGGACGGAAGCTATCTGGCAGAGTTATTATTAGAGAAGGGATATGATGTTCATGGTATGGTACGCCGTTCTTCCACAGAGAAGAGAGAACGTATCGATCATCTGAATGGCAACCCGAATTTCCATTTACATTACGGTGATCTGGCAGATTCCTTAAGCCTTGTGAAGATCATCGGCGAGGTACGCCCGGATGAGATCTACAATCTGGCTGCACAGTCACATGTACAGGTAAGCTTTGATGTTCCGGAGTACACAGCGGATGTGGTAGCTACCGGCGTGCTTCGTGTATTAGAGGCTGTCCGTATCTGTGGTCTTGAGAAGACCTGTAGAATTTACCAGGCATCCACTTCCGAGTTATACGGCAAGGTAGAGGAAGTTCCGCAGCGCGAGACAACCCCATTCCACCCATACAGCCCATATGCAGTTGCAAAACAGTACGGCTTCTGGATCGTAAAAGAGTATCGTGAGGCATACAACATGTTCTGCTGCTCCGGTATTTTATTCAATCACGAGTCAGAGCGCCGCGGCGAGACTTTCGTAACCAGAAAGATTTCTCTTGCAGCAGCAAGAATCGCACAGGGCAAACAGGACAAGTTATACCTTGGCAATTTATCCTCTCTCCGTGACTGGGGATATGCAAAGGATTATGTAGAGTGCATGTGGCTGATCTTACAGAATGATAAACCGGAGGATTTCGTGATCGCTACCGGCGAGCAGCACTCCGTAAGAGAGTTCTGCGAGTATGCGTTCCGTGAGGCTGGCATCGAGTTAGAGTTCAAGGGCGAGGGCATGGATGAAGTCGGAATCAACAAGGCAACAGGCGAAGTTGTCATCGAGGTATCTCCGGACTTCTATCGTCCGACCGACGTTGTCAATCTCTGGGGTGACCCGACCAAGGCTAAGACAGAGCTTGGCTGGAATCCGACCAAGACAACATTTGAGGAGCTGGTAAAGATCATGGTAAAACATGATATGGAACTGGTTGCAAAAGAAAATTAATCACAACGAATCACATAACGATACACACACGGTTTCAGCCCCGGTTTGGAAGCAGATGCTCCAGTCGGGGGTGAAACTTTATGCGTTAAAGAACAAAATGCAAAAGGAGTATACGATCATGATGGAAAAAGATGCGAAAATATATGTGGCAGGACACAGAGGAATGGTTGGTTCTGCAATTGTACGTGCGTTAGAGGCACAGGGTTATCACAACATTATCACAAGAACCCACAAGGAGTTAAACCTTTGCCGCCAGGCAGACGTGGAGGAGTTCTTCGCAAAAGAAAAACCGGACTATGTATTTTTGGCAGCAGCAAAAGTTGGCGGAATCATGGCAAACAGTGAGGCGCTGGCTGATTTTATGTATGAGAACATGGTTCTTGAGATGAATGTGATCCACGAGGCATGGAAGAACAACTGTAAAAAATTAATGTTCCTCGGCTCTTCCTGCATTTATCCGCGTATGGCACCACAGCCAATGCCGGAAAGCTGCCTTTTGACCAGTGAGTTAGAGAAGACCAATGAGGCATATGCACTTGCTAAGATCAGCGGTTTGAAATACTGCGAGTTCTTAAACAGACAGTACGGAACCGATTATATTTCCGTAATGCCAACGAACCTCTACGGACCGAACGATAATTATCATCCGGAACACAGCCATGTACTTCCGGCTCTGATCCGCCGTTTCCATGAGGCAAAGGAGGCAGGCCTTCCTGAGGTTACCTGCTGGGGAACCGGTACACCACTCCGCGAGTTCTTATATGTGGATGATCTGGCAGATGCCTGCGTATATCTGATGAATACTTACAGCGGCAATGAGACCGTAAACTTGGGAACCGGAAAAGAGCTTACCATCAAAGAGCTTACCGAGCTGGTGGCAAAAGTGATCGGCTACGAAGGTGAGATTAAGTGGGATCCATCCAAACCGGACGGAACACCGAGAAAGCTCTTAGACGTGAGCAAGTTAGAGAGTCTTGGCTGGAAATACAAGACAGAGTTGGAGGACGGTATCCGTCTGGCTTACGAAGATTTCCTCAATAACCCGATGCGTGCAGAGCGCTAGAAAGGAATTACTATGTATATTGTTTTATTATCAGGCGGTTCCGGCAAGCGCTTATGGCCGCTTTCCAACGATCTTTGCTCCAAACAGTACATCAAGCTGATGAACCATGACGGAGAGGACGAAACCGGAGAAAAATGCTCCATGCTCCAGCGTGTGTTTGGACAGCTGAAAAGTGCCGGGCTCTCTGACAATACGATCGTGTGCGCCAGCGACGCTCAGGTAGAGCTCATCGAGAGCCAGTTAGACGGTGCGGCAGAGGTGGCTGTAGAGCCGATGCGCCGTGATACCTTCCCGGCAGTGATGCTCTCCTGCGCTTATCTTTTATCGAAAAAGGGCGCGAAAGAAGACGATGTGGTCGCATTTTTGCCGGTAGACCCGTATACAACCGGGGAATTCTTTGCCCGCATCAAGCAGCTTGGCGCATACATTGCATCGGCGGAGCAGACCATCGGACTTCTCGGCGGCGTTCCGACCTATCCATCCACGAAGTACGGCTATATCGTTCCGAAACAGGGCGACGGTGAGGTGCTTGAGGTCGCAGGATTCCGGGAAAAACCGGACGAGGCTACCGCGGAAAAGTTAGTTGCAGACGGTGCACTCTGGAACTGTGGCGTATTCTGTTTTAAACTGTCCATGGCATCCCAATGGCTGGAAAAGTATGGCGTGACCACAGATTATGACCGGATGGTGACAGATTATGAAAAGCTGCCGAAAAAGAGTTTTGACTATGAAGTGTTAGAGCACTGGAAGCAGATTGTCGCGATCAAGTATGCAGACATCTGGAAAGACCTTGGAACATGGAATACCTTAACCGAGGAGATGCCGGAGAACAGCATCGGTGATGTGACCTGGGATGATACATCCGAGAACAGTCATGCCATCAATGTGCTTGGCGTTCCGCTTGTCGTTATGGGTGCCAAAAATATGGTGATCGCAGCATCCCACGATGGCATTTTAGTGGCAGACAAGCATCAGAGTTCTTATATCAAAGATTGTCTGACTCATATCGAAGATACCTCAAAGTATGAGGAGCGCAGATGGGGAACGATCAAGACGATTGACCGGGATGACGATGACGGCATCCAGAGTACCACAAAGCGAATAAAAGTCGTGGCAGGCAAGACCATTCCGATGCATAAATATCAGAACCGGACCCAGACCATCACGGTGCTTTCCGGTATGGGCAAGCTGATCTTGGAGGGCGTGGAAGTCGATCTGGTGGCTGGTTCCACAGTCAGCATCGCAGCCGGCAAAGCCTACTCGATCAAGGCATTGGGCAGTGATCTTCGCTGCATCGAAATCAGCATCGGGGATGATTCCGATGAGGAGATCGTCTTAGAATAAAAGTGTGGCGTTTCCGCAGATTATGCGTTATAATACGGTTGTGTGGTAATTCTTTTGAACTAAGAACGTAGTTAATAATAAAACTGCAACTGTAAGAAAAAGTAAGACATGTGTACAAAAGAATTGAAAAGACCAACAAATAATGTTATGTTTATGCAGACGTAGTGCATACTGCGACTGTAGGAAGGAGAATGATTATGCAGACCAACGATATTTCAGCATGCGAAAGACTCGTTATGAAAATCATCTGGGATTCTACAGAAGATTTGGCGTTACAGGAGGTTATGGACCGGGTTAATCAGGAAAATGACAAAAGTTGGAAGCCCCAGACGGTTTCGACATTTCTGGCAAGACTGGTGAGAAAAGGATTTCTTACGGTATACCGTAAGGGTAGATATTCCTACTATCAGCCGGCTGTCAGCAGAGAAGATTTCTGGAAAGCGACCATGCAGGAGAATGCCAGATTTTTTACAAAAGGCGATATGGGAGAATTAGCTTGCTGTCTTTGTGAGGATATTCTTTCCGAGGAAGATATCAAAAGACTCAAGAACAAAATAAATGAACTTTCTTAATCAAATATTTTTTGTGATTTTTATTACATCAATGACAGGCACCATTGCATTTGGACTTTGGCGGTTGTTGCAGAAGATTTTTTTCCGTTGGAGTCTGGATATGGTGTATCTGACATTACGCTTCGTGTGTCTGCTCTATGTGATGCCGGTTGGGTATCTGTGGATGCAGCTTACGATGCGGGATGGATATTTACAGGCGGATGGACCGTTGCAGGCAAATTTCTCTCTGACAGGATTTATGTGGATATTCTTCGCAGTACTGGCAGCAGTGTGGATGATATTGACTGCACACGGTCTGTTTTTGCGTGTAAGGGAGTGGTTTGTCAGAAGAGAAATTACCGGCGGTAATATTCCGGAGGAAGATGCGGTGGCGGAGGAAGAGTTTGAGCGGATCCGCAGAAAATTACATATACGCAGACGGATCGGTCTGTGCCGCAACGATATGGTGACAAGTCCGCAGATATGCGGCATACTGCGGCCGTATGTGGTACTTCCGTATCGGGATTTTACCAGAGAAGAATTAATCGTGATCTTTCATCATGAACTGACGCATTATAAGAGCAGAGATATGCTTTTTAAGGTGTGTGCCATTTATGTGGAACTGACACAGCATTTGAATCCGTTTGCAGGGGAACTTTACCGACTGATTGATGAATGGTGTGAATACCATTGTGACTCGAGAGCCGTAACAGCGTTGAGTGATGAACTGGACGTAGCTCATTACTTTGAAGCGATTGTGGAAAGTGTAAGACAGAAACCACAACAACAGGACGGAGAATATATTTTTTCAATGCTATGCGAAAGCCAATTGCAATTGGAAAGGAGAATAGATTATATGAAAAAATATATGGGAATCACAAAACGGGCAAAAGCGTGCGGCGTACTGCTGGCGTTTGGATTTGCAATGTGTTCCGTGACAACGACTTATGCGGCGGGCACACAGCTGTCGGATGCGCATGACATGTTATATCAGTCGGTGGAGGCTACCGCACAGGAGGCGGCATTAGCCGATACATCGGAGGAGATTTATCTGCCGGCTACCGAGGATAACGACGGGGCTCTGTGGGTCTATGAGGATCCGACAGAGACAGATATAAGCACATATTCGTTAGATGAAGATGAACTTGTAACGATTGAATGGTCCATTCCGTCTGGAACCAGACATATCTCAAGTATCTTTCATGTGGATGAGGGACAGAGCATCAGTATTGTAGCATTAACAGTGC
>CAVCFM010000091.1:0-4469 GCA_963601305.1 bacterium
ACCCAATCCAATTAGTTTTTTTAAGGTTTGCAATAGGCGGCATCCTGCTGCTTCCGTTTGCAGTCGCAGATCTGAAAAAACGTAACTGCATATTATCGGTTTCTGACCTTTTCTATCTGTTAATTCTGGGAATTGTATGTATTGGAAGTATGGCGCTCATGCAGATAGGTCTGCGGAGCATCAACGCCAATGTGGCATCCGTTATTATCAGTATGAATCCTCTGTTCACAATGATCTTTGCAAAATTCATTGTCGGCGAAGCATTTACCAGAAGAAAGGCACTGGTCCTTCTGATCAGCTTTATCGGTCTGATTATTGTTATTAATCCCACAAATCTGTTCTCCGGAAATCTGAATACCCAGGGATTACTGATCACCTTACTGTCTGCTGCAGCGTTCGGTCTGTATACAGCTCTGGGGAAAAAACGCCTGGCTCGGATCGGTGGTATGGCACAGAACTGTCTGACCTTTTTATTGGGCGATGCCGCTTTACTGGTCATCATGTTATGCACCAATATGCCGGTTATGGATGGTATCACTCTTCAATCACTTCCAGTTATGCTTTATCTTGGCATTGTTGTTACCGCAGCAGGATATTTCTTCTTTGTGAAAGCAATTGCATTGTCAGGACCATCCAATGCATCCATTGCCTTTTTTATAAAACCGGTGCTGGCGCCTATCGTAGCTCTTATCGTCTTAAAGGAGCCGATCACTCTCAACTTTGCAATCGGTGTCGTATTTATTCTTGCCGGTTCTTATCTGAAAATGCTCCCGGAAACGGAGGTAACTGCAGATGTCAATGAATAAAGAGGATGCCAGAAGTAAAAAAATTGTATTTGTAGCCAATTGTCTGCTGAATGCGAACAATAAGGTTCTCGAAGCAGCCCGGTACAGTGGAATGTTTTCGGAGGTTATCCACATTATCGATCAACTGGGATTCGGCATCATCCAGATGCCCTGTCCTGAAACACTCTACATGGGAAATCAGAGATGGTACAACTCCAGAAATCTGTATGACAATGTCGGATACCGCAGATTTTGCCGCCAGATGGCGGAACCAATGGCAGATTATATGGAAAATTATATTAAAGTCGGATACGAAAGCATCGCAATCTTAACCTGCGATGGCTCTCCATCCTGCGGAATTAACAAGTCCAGCTATTGTGAGGATTGGGGTGGAAGACCGAAAGCTGTAGAAAGAATCCTTGTGGACAAGCCAGGTGTATTTATTGAAGAGCTGCTAACAGTTCTGAACGAACGCGGTCTTCCGACACCTCCAATTTATGGACTTGCAATGGATGATCATGAACAGTCCAATGAACAGATATTGAATGCTTTTCTCGAATATGCAAAAAAATGGTAAAACTATCACTAGCATCTGACAATAGCCGGATACTCAGTATCGCGCAGGTCCTCCAGATAAGGGATCTGATGGCGGGCAGTGTCAACTGTGGAAGCATTTAATGTTGCATAAACAATATCCTCACACTCGCCACTGAAAGCCACCAGCCGCCCCTCTGGATCACATACCTGAGAATGACCAGGATTATAGCGTCCCTGATCTGTGCCAAACCGGTTGACTGCAAGAATATAGCAGACATTCTCCGCTGCACGCATAGGCATGATCATGTCGTAAAGACGGATATCCTCTACACGCCATGCGGCGGTCGAGAGAATGATCTGTGCTCCCTTCAGGGTAACGATCCGTGCTGGCTCCGGGAAATTCGCATCGTAGCACACCATGATTCCTATTCTGCCAAATCTTGTCTCCAGTACCGGATAGTCTTTCCCCAATGAAAAATATTTTTTTTCGTCTCCAAACAAATGATTCTTATGCTGGATTCCCAGGATATCTCCATTTTTATCCATATAAAACATGGATATATTGGGCTTATCTTCCTGCTTATCTGCAAAATACGGAATGGTAAATACAATATCTACCTGATGCCGGATAGCATAATCCCGCAGAACATCAACCGTACTGTGCGACGTCTCACTTTCAGCGTACTCTGCAAGTCTGCTTCCGATAGCGGATAATTCATATCCGGTATTAAATAATTCCGGCAGAATAATCAGGTTGGCGCCGTTTGTGACCGCCTGATCTGCCAGAGAAAGTGCATGTGCAGTGTTTTGCGTCTTATCACCTAACACGCAATCCATCTGAAGAAGAGCAGCTTTTAACGTTTCGTACATATAGTTTCCTCCTTATCTTTATGACTGACTTATGGAATATATTTTTATGTTATCAAAAGAATATCCAAAAGGTTTTTTTTATTAAAGGACAAATGGCTTTTATTTATAAATGCATCTTTTATATAATGACTGAAAACAGATGATAAAGGAGGAGCGATTATGGACATTACAACAATGGAAGGTGTAAGCCTTGGCATATGGAGTCTGATCGGCGTTATTTTAGTCTTTTTTATGCAGGCTGGATTTGCAATGGTCGAAACGGGCTTTACCAGGGCAAAAAATGCAGGAAATATCATAATGAAAAATGTGGCGGACTTCTGTCTGGGAACAATCGCATTTATGTTTATCGGATATTCATTGATGTATTCCAAAGCATATTTTAGCGGATGGGTAGGTGTCCCGGATTTTACGCTCCTAAATGATTTTGACAGCTTTTTGTCTGGTGGGGAGTGCATGAAGTTTGTTTTTGGCGTTGTATTCTGTGCGACTGCAGCAACCATTGTGTCGGGTGCGATGGCAGAGAGAACGAAATTCTGTGCATATTGCGTTTACTCTATTGTAATTTCTGCAATTGTATTTCCAATCGAAGCGGGCTGGGTATGGAATCATCAGGGCTGGCTTTACAAGCTTGGTTATACGGATTTTGCCGGAAGCAGCTGTATTCATATGGTTGGTGGGCTGACAGCGTTGATCGGTATCATATTCCTTGGTCCGCGGACTGATAAGTTTCACGAGGATGAAAATGGCAAAATCATTGTAAATGCAATTCCGGGTCATTCAATCCCGCTTTCCGCATTAGGCGTATTTATTTTATGGTTTGGCTGGTACGGCTTTAACGGTGCCGCAGCAGCATCCACCACTGAATTGAGCAGGATTTTTCTTACAACAACAATTGCGCCCTCGGCAGCGATGCTCACCTGTATGCTTTACACGTGGTGGAAACAGGGAAAACCAGATGTTACGATGTGTCTGAATGCTGCAATCGGAGGATTGGTTTCAATAACTGCTGGATGTGCATATGTAAATGCAGTCGGTGCGCTGTTTATCGGTTGTGTTGCAGGTATTCTTGTAGTGGAGGGTATTAATTTTCTCGAAAATAAAGCACATCTTGACGATCCTGTTGGCGCAGTTGCAGTACATGGATTTAACGGAATCTGGGGAACCGTTGCTGTCGGTCTGTTTGATACAGAATTAGGACTATTTACCAACGGAACATTTGCGCTTCTTTTTGTGCAGCTTCTCGGGGTGATTGCAATCAGCTGCTTTACATGCGCATGTATGACGATTGTTTTCTTCCTTATCAAAAAATATCTTGGTATCCGATGCACCAGGGAAGATGAGATTATTGGTCTGGATGTAGCAGAACATGATCTTGCCAGCGCTTATGCCGATTTCCAGATGACTGCACCAATCCATACGGTCGAGGGTGAATTTGACCTGGATCTGGATGACCTTAAGCCAGTTGAACTGACAGATGACGCGAAGGATAACGGACAGAAATACACCAAAATTACAGTGATCTGTAACGAGGAGAAGTTTGGTGTGTTAAAGGATGTGATGGCAGTCATTGGCGTTACGGGAATGACCGTAAGCAATGTCGTCGGATGCGGTACACAGCGTGGTCGTTCCGGTAAATACCGAGGTGTACGAATGAGCATGAATCTGCTGCCCAAAGTTAAGGTAGAAATTATTGTATCGACTGTCGATCCTGGACTTGTGGTAGCGGCAGCCAAAAAAGCGCTATACACGGGCAAGGTGGGCGATGGAAAAATCTTCGTATCGGATGTAAGCGAGGTAATGCGCGTCCGTACAGGAAGCATGGGTGTAAAAGCCCTGAATGATGAGGATTAAGGCCTTTGCAGGGCTACACCGACAATCCCACAAACAACACATTCGTCATGCACAATACTGCTAAAAGCGTAGCCAGCAGTTTTCCGTCTGTCTGCCCAAATCGTGCCTCCACTGTCTCCCGCATCTTACGGACCGCGTAGATCGTCACCACAAGCAGGATTGCATACAGCGGTGCATACACGCGCTCTCCGGACACGTAGATGGTTGCCATAAATCCGAGCACCATACCGGCGCCAAATCCAAGTCCCAGCATGATCAATATTGCCAGAAATTCTGCCATCTGCTCTCCGAACAACTGGTAAAGTGCAAAAATCATGCAGACCACCGTAACTGCCAGATCGCACATCGGCAGCCAGGTGGACAATTCTCCCCAGCTCCATTCCAGCACCTCGCCCGGAATGACGAAGAGACCGGAAAGTCCTGGAT
>CAVCFM010000092.1:0-4840 GCA_963601305.1 bacterium
ATCATGAACAAGACCATGATGGAAAAAGGAAAAGAGTTAGGCGTTGAGTACTTCCTTGAGACACCTGCAAAGAAGATCTTAAAAGACGAGTCCGGAAAAATCTGCGGTATCCTTGCAACAGACAACACCGGTGAGGAGATCGAGGTTTCCTGTAAAGCAGTCATCATCGGAACAGGCGGTGCCGGTGATAATCCACAGGTCATCAAAGACAGAATCGGATACACCTTCGGCGAGGATATGTTCAACTTCGCAATCCCTGGATTAAAGGGTGAGGGTATCAAGATGGCAATGGAAGCTGGCGCAGCTACCACAGACATGAACGTAGAGATGATCTACATCCTTCCAAACTCCGATTTCGGACCGGACTGCATCCCTGCAACATTCATGCAGCCAAACTTAATGGTAAACAGACTTGGACGTCGTTTCATCAACGAGGAAGAGATGCAGAACACCACATTTACCGGTAATGCAATCTCCGTTCAGCCAGGAAGAATTGGATACTCCATCATCGATTCCTCCATCTTAAAAGGATACAAAAAACGTGGCTTAGATGTGACAAACTTCGTACATCACCCGGAGAACATCGACGACTTCGAGCAGGCTGTCGATGATTCCATCGCAGCAAACAACCCGGATGTGGTAAAAGCAGACAGCATCGAGGAGTTAGCAGAGAAGCTTGGCATCGATCCGGAGAAGTTAGTAGATACTGTAGACGAATACAACGATATGTGCGATTCCTATGATGAGCAGTTCTTCAAAGACCGCAAATTCATGAAGCCAATCCGCAAAGCACCATTCTATGCCGGCAAGTTCCGTCCGTCAGGATACGGTACATTAGGCGGTATCAAGATCAACGACGATGCACAGGTATTAGACAACGAGTGGAATCCAATCCCTGGATTATTCGCATGTGGAACCGATACCTGTACGATTTACGGCGACAGCTACATGTTCTTACTGCCAGGTAACACCATGGGCTACTGCTTAAATACAGGACGTTTCGCAGGTGAGGGCGCTGCATCTTACTGCGACGAAGACTAAGAAGAATAAACAAGTTGCGTGCGGCCAGAGTCATCATCCGGCCGCATGATTTATAACAAGAGAGAGGAACCAAAATGGGTCAGGTCAGATTAACAATCGATAAAAAGAGCATTGTTGCAGACGAAAACAAAACAATTTTGGAAGCTGCATTAGACAATGGTATCTATATCCCACACCTCTGCCACCACGAGAACCTCCATCCCAATGGCGGATGCCGTCTGTGTGTGGTAAAACAGGAAGGCGTGGACGGAGTAGTGACATCCTGCTCCACCAAAGTAAAAGAAGGTATGGTCATTGAGACAAAGGATGAGCTCGCAGAAAAAGTGCGCAAGCTGTCTGTCGATTTGATGTTCAAGACACATCCGGATGAATGTACCGGATGTCCGAAGTTCGGAAAATGTCAGTTACAGTCCATCTCCCAGTATGTCGGAGATACCGGACGCGATCTGCGCCCGATGAAGATCCGAGTGGCTGCCAACGACAAGAACCCGCTGATGCTGCATGAGATGTACCGTTGTATTCTCTGCGGACGCTGTGTGCGTGCCTGCGAGGATATGCGTGGAGTCGGAGCGCTTACCTTTAAGAAGGTAGACGGACGTATGCAGGTTGTCATCAATGGTGACAGCTTAAAAGAGGCAGGATGCCGTTTCTGCGGAGCCTGCGTGGAAGTCTGTCCAACCGGATCGATCCGTGATAAAGTCGGCGTGATCAAAGAGGGTGTGACCAGAGAGATGGCGCTGATCCCATGTATGGAAGGCTGCCCGGCACACATCAATGTACCAAAATATATCCGTTACATCAGAGAGGGCAATTTCCCGGCAGCGGCAGCAGTCGTAAGAGAAAAAGCACCGTTCCCGGAGAGCCTTGGATACATCTGTACCCACAACTGCGAGCTGGCATGTAAGCGGAATCACTTAAACGAAGCAATTTCCATCCGCAACCTGAAGCGTTTTGCAGCAAGTCAGGATGACGGAAGCTGGAAGAAATACGCCATGAAGAAGGCGGCAACCGGTAAGAAAGTGGCAGTCATCGGTGCGGGCCCGGCAGGACTTACCGCCGCATACTATCTGGCAAAATTAGGCCACGATGTGACTGTTTTTGAAAAACTGCCGCAGGCAGGTGGACAGATGCGTTACGGAATTCCTTCCTACCGTCTGCCGAGAGAAGTGCTTGACCGTGAGATTGAGGAGATCAAATCCGTCGGTGTAAAAATCGAGTGCAACAGTGCCGTGGAGAGTGCAGCAGCGTTAAAAGACAAGGGATATGATGCCGTGTTTACCGCAATCGGTACCCATCTTGGATCCAAACTGCCGCTTGCAGGCAATGATCTGCCAAACGTATATGTCAACGCAGATTTCCTTCGTGCGATCAACCTTGGAGAGCCGCTTCCGGTGGGCGAAAAGGTCGTAGTGCTCGGCGGTGGAAATGTAGCGATCGACTGTGCAGAGAGTGCACTTCGTCTCGGTGCGAAGGAAGTACATATGGCATGCCTTGAGGCAGCAGATAAGATGACCGCTTCCGATGAAGAGATCGAGTGGGCAAAAGAGGATGGCATCCAGATCCACAACTCCAAGACATTCAATGAGATCACCAGTGAGAATGGCAAGGTGACCGGACTTTCCGTGACCGGTGTCAAGAACTTCTATTTTGAAAACGGCAAGGCTGTCATCGAAAAAGAAGAAAACTCCGACGAGGTGATCCCGGCAGATACCATTATTTTTGCAGTGGGACAGCGCCCGGATGTGGACGAGTCATTCGGACTTACCTTAGAGCGCGGCAGAATTGTGGCAGATGAGAAGACACATGTGACCAGTGTGGAGGGAATCTATGCAGCCGGAGACGGCGTGACAGGAACCCAGTCTGTTATCAAAGCCATTGCAGGCGCAAGAGAGGCTGTAAAAGCGATGGATATCTACTTAGGCGGAGACGGCGTGATCGAGGAGACATTGACAGAGGAACAGGTTGTAAATCCTTGCATCGGAAAGGCAGAGGGATTTGCAGATGAAGCCCGGACGGCACCTTTAGTGGATTCCGTGGAGCAGCGTGTCGCAACCTTCGATCTGATGGATCACGGATTCTGTCAGGAGAGTGCAATGTGCGAGGCCGGCAGATGCTTACAGTGTGATCTGCGTGAAAAATTAGCGCCTCAGAAATTCTGGAGTGACTACGTTACAGAAGAGGGAGGAAGTGCGTCATGAATAAACTGTTAATCTGTAACTGTTGTGGAGATGAGGCAATCGCCCCGATTTCCATGTATCTGTTAAAAGAAAAATTCTCCGAGGTAACCGAGGGAGTGAAAAAGGCGGCAGCAGCACAGAACGCAGATGTGATGTATTTTCTGCCGGAGGCGGTAAAAGACGATGCTGCCTTAAGAGAAAACTTAGAAAAAGACGGCAGCGTGCGCTACGGAAAAGAAAGTCTTGTGACCTGTAATGCATTTGCTATTTTGCAGGAGTTAAAGGGCAATCTGCCGCGTCCTCTGATCCAGGATGGCGCAGTGCCGGTATATGAGGACAAGGAAGTTGTCCTGATCACACCGGAGGAGGCTTACGGGGAGGCAACCGGAGCAGACACCAAGTTTGTGTATGTGATTTCCGGTGAGAAATCCGAGGTAAAAGAAGTTGCAGTGGGCACAAAGGCATCTGAGATCGCAGAGGTGTCCGGTGCGAAGGCAGTGCTGCTCGGCGGACTCCGCGGTACATTTTTACTGCCGTCATCGTTGGCAGATTATGCGGTTACCAGGGAACATCTGTATGATTCCCTGACCGTATACACCGATAAGGATTGTATGGTAGATGTGACTGCAAAGCTGATGAACCGTGCATGGGAGAATTCCTGTGGCAAGTGTGTGCTCTGTCGTGAGGGAAGCTTACAGTTTAAGACGATCGTGGGCGAGATGACACAGGGCAAGGCGAAGATGACCGACCCGGATATGTTAAAGGAAGTCGGCGAGCTCATCGAAGTCGGCGCATATTGTGCATATGGAAAAAATATGCCACGCCCGTTGATTTCAGCGTTGAACCTGTTTGCAGGAGAGTTCGAGGAGCATATCAAAAAGAAATCCTGTTCCGCAGGTGTCTGTTACAAAGCAGAGGCAGTTTATGTTATCCTGCCGGATAAATGTACCGGATGCGGCGACTGTATGGATGAGTGTGATGAGGATGCCATCGAGGGCAAGAAGGGCTTCATCCATATGATCGATCAGGATATGTGTGAAAACTGTGGCAAGTGTGTCGGTGCCTGCGATGAGGAAGCAATCGTTGCAGTGACAGGCAAGCTTCCGAAACTCCCGAAAAAACTGACGAAAGTCGGCAAATTCTAACGCGGCGGATAGCCGGCGCAATGCGGCAGATAACCGGCGCAATGCGGCAGATAACCGGCGCAATGCGGCAGATAACCGGCGCATGGAAGATGCATTGAGGTGGACATGGATAAAAAAGAAAAATGGATGAACATTCTGACACTGGCGTTTGGGATCGCATTGATGCCGCCACTGTGGGCAGTTATCTGCCCGTACTTCGGGGTGAGTACCGGAGCGGTGGCGCTGATATGCGCCGGACTTTATGTGGCGAATGGCAATAAGATCAAAGACGCGCTTAAGATATCGCTTGGATTTTTGTGTGGCGATATCTGGGCGGTAACTGCATTAAAACTTATGGATATCATGCAGTTTAACGAGGATGCAGAGCTCTATATTACACTGTTTGTGCTTGGCGGCCTGGCAGTTATCATCGGCTCTGTACTGGAAAAATGGATTTTTGTGCCTTCCTGGCTTTGTGGCTGGGCAATCGGACTTACC
>CAVCFM010000093.1:0-5500 GCA_963601305.1 bacterium
AGTAGGGAATTTCTCTACTTCCTTTTATTTTAGGAATAATTCCTATTTCTGCCAACAATAATTATACACTAACCCATACCGGGGTGCGGGAAACTATTCCAGATACTCACCGGAATAATACGGGATTGTCAGATAATCTCCATAATGAATATCAGACTCATCAATATGATTGATCGCACATATCTCATTGATGTATTCCGTAATATCTGTGTATTCATCTGTCATATAGGAATTGGCAATCGACCACAGGGTATCACCCTTCTGTACCTGAACACTGGTATAATATTTGTATGAATTCTCTGCCGGAGCTGCCTGTGCCCTGATGGTATTGGAAAAAATAGAGATGACAATCGCCAGAATTATGATCAATACAATCGATATCCCAACTATTTTCTGATTTCTCACTGCTTCTCTTCTGCTGTTCCTCATAAACTACCTCCCACATTTGCTTACCGAACGTTTGTTGCGAACATTTGTTTTATGTCCTTATCATACATTCCAAACAAACGTTTGTCAATAGATTTTTCGAACAAATTTTCGGAATATATGTTTGCATTTTTCTGTCTGCTATGTTACACTAATATCAGCAGTTCACGTATACGTGTTATCAATATTAGGAGGTAATATCATATGGCATATGGTAAGATTAGCGACAAGCAGAGAGAGATTTTAGAATACATCAAGCAAGAGATTCTGAATAAGGGATATCCTCCAGCAGTTCGTGAGATTTGTGAAGCAGTAGATCTGAAGTCTACTTCTTCTGTTCATTCACATTTAGAGACACTTGAGAAAAATGGCTATATCAGAAGGGACCCGACAAAGCCAAGAGCCATTGAGATTATCGATGACAGCTTTAACCTGACAAGACGTGAGGTCGTAAATGTTCCTATTATCGGAAATGTTGCCGCAGGGCAGCCATTACTTGCAGTTGAGAATATCGAGAATTATTTCCCGATCCCGATGGAGTTCATGCCGAACAATGAGGCCTTCATCTTAAATGTAAAGGGCGAAAGCATGATCAACGCAGGTATCTGTGACGGGGACCGTGTTATCGTCGAGAAGTGCCAGGATGCCCATAATGGAGACATGGTTGTTGCACTGGTGGAAGATTCCGCAACAGTTAAGACCTTTTACAAGGAGGACGGACATATCCGCTTACAGCCAGAGAATGATACGATGGATCCGATCATCGTGCCTGACTGTACCATCCTCGGCAGAGTATTCGGCGTGTTGCGTTTCTTCTCATAGAACAAAGAAGAGCTGCCCTGCGGCAGCTCTTCTGATAATTCTATTTCATTTTGAATGGTACACACCATTTTTCTTATAATTCACTTGGATCAATGACTTTTCCATCTCTCCAGATGCGTTCCAGATCGTAAAACAATCTATCTTCTTTGGAAAAAATATGGATAATAATATCATTGTAATCCATAAGGATCCAGGTTGAATTGGCATTTCCTTCGACCTGACGTGTCGTTAAGCCGGCTTTGTATAAAGCCTCATCACATGCATCGCGCATTGCCTGGATCTGGTTCTGGTTGGTTCCGTTTGCAATAATGAAAAAATCTGCCACCGGAGATATCTCACGGATATCAATTACCGTTACATCTTCCGCTTTTCTGTCCTCCAATGCGGCAACTGCGATTTTACAATATTCATTTGATGTCATAGTCTCCTCCATTATCATAATTGTATTTGAAAATGTTTATAGTATTCATAGGCAACCTGTGTCGTCTGGTCAATCGAATTTCCGCGCCCCTTATTATACTTTAAGGTATCATCCAGAATCTGCGCCATACATGCATCCAGATTGTGGAACGCTAATTTTCGTACCTCTGTCAGGTTTGGTGCCTTATCTCGTCCTGGCTCAATATAATCCGCGATATATATAATCTTATCCAGCAGACTCATCGACGGCTCCCCGGTCGTGTGAACCTTAATCGCATGCAGGATCTCCGGGTTGTTCACACCGTAGACGCTCTCAGCTAAAAATGCTCCCAGCTTGGCATGCAGCAGATATGGGCTTTTGTATTCTACTTCCGATATCACGATATGATTTTTCTCACACAATTTTATCTTCTCGTCATTTGGAATACACTTTGCACAATCGTGCAGCAATCCGGCAAGCATGGCATCCGGAATCGAATATTCATATGCCATCGCAAGGCTCGCAGCGGTATACATGACTCCCTTTGTGTGCTCATAACGCCCTTTATCCAGTTCTTTTTTCAGTTGTTTGCGTATCTCATTTATCTCCATCATCATGACTCCCGTATAATCCGTGGCTCCAAATATATTCCCATACCGGCTTTGCTATTGCAATGGTATCGTCTCCCTGCTCCGCTGCCATATCAGATAACGCCATGCGTATCTCTGTCGAAGATACATCGGTGCGCCCGCCCCGGATCGGATATATCTCTGCCGGGAAAAGCTGCTTAATCGCCGCAATTTTTTCATCAATGACAGCCAGATTCATCGAGTCGCGAACCGCCACGAGAACGGTTGCCTTTTCGCAGATAATTTCCGGATGAAACCAGTGTTCAAAATAATCCAGTGAGTCCGCTCCCATAATAAAGAAAAACTGCGTATCCGGGTAGGCTTCTTTTAACTTGGTCAGTGTCAGATACGTGTAACTGGTCTCCTCCGCCTCGATCTCAATTCTGGACATGGCAAAAAACGGATAGGGTGCGATCGCTAATTCCACCATCGCAGCCCGGGTATCCGCAGCTGTCATCTGACTTTCGTTCTTGTTGGGTGAATGACCGGCAGGGATAAACCACACCTCATCCAAATCAAACTCTTCTCTGGCAGAAAGGGCGATATTGATATGTCCCTGATGTATCGGATCAAATGAACCGCCTAATATGCCAATGCGCCGTTTACTCTGCACTTTTTGCATCCCGTGACTGTCCCACCTTTCTGCCGTCTCAAAAGTATTTATCTACCTTGGAAGTTCGTATTTGGAGTTCTTCTTTGCCTGACGAAACAGGATAATCTTTTTCCCGATCACCTTTACAACCTCAGAACGTGTGCGCTCTGCGATCACATATGCAATTTCCTTTGGGTCATCTGCACAGTTTTTCAGTACAGAGATTTTGATCATCTCACGCTTTTCAATTGCCTCGTCCAAAGCAGCGATCAGCTCCGGTGTCAGACTGGACTTTCCAATCTGAAAAATAGGCTCCATGGTGCTTGCCTGACTTCCAAGATAAGCGCGCTGTTTACTCGTTAAACTCATAACATTTCCTCACTTATTTATAATAATCAAATTCGTTGCCATACATACGGACGGTATCTCCATCCTGGATACCCATTTTTTCCAGCTCCTTTAAGATACCCTGTTCCTTTAAGAACTTCTGGAAGAATAAGAATCCCTTCTCAGAGTCAATATTCGTGTATCCAAGCATCTTGTCAATCTTCGGTCCCTCTACCACAAATGCTGCGTCATCCGCCCTTGTAATAGTATAAGGCTCGTCCTTAAAGAACCGCACTGCCGGGTCAAACTCCTGCTCATATACCACCGGCTCCTTGCTGCATGTCTCAAGCAGATGGTTCACGTGATACAAAAGTTCTTTTAAGCCCTGTCCGCTGACGCCGGAAATCGGGAATACACGGATGCCATCCTTTTCAAACTCCTCACGCAATGCATGGATGATCTCATTCTCGTCGCCATAAATGGCATCGATCTTATTGGCTGCGATCACCTGTGGCTTGTCCAGTAACGCCGGGTCATAAGCCTCTAACTCTTTTGTGATCGCCTTGATATCTGCGATTGGGTCTCTTCCCTCTGTTCCTGCCGCATCCACCACATGGATGATGACTTTCGTGCGCTCAATGTGACGCAAAAATTCCAGTCCAAGTCCGACACCTTCCGATGCGCCCTCGATCAATCCCGGAATATCTGCAATGACAAACCCTTTTGCACCGTCCAGATCCACAACGCCAAGATTCGGCTGTAACGTGGTAAAATGATAATTCGCAATTTTCGGCTGCGCATTGGTCACGCGGGATAACAGCGTGGACTTTCCGACATTCGGGAATCCGACCAGACCGACATCCGCGATCACCTTAAGCTCTAACTTTACTTCCAGCTCCACTGCTTCGCCACCTGGCTGCGCATACTTAGGCGCCTGCATCGTGGAGGTGGCAAAATGCTGGTTGCCAAGGCCGCCTCTTCCACCGTACAGAATGACCTGTCTGCGATTGTCACCTGACATATCTGCAATGACTTTTCCGGATTCCGCATCTTTGATCACCGTTCCCGCCGGCACCTTTAAGATGAGGCTCTCGCCATTCCTGCCGTGGCAGTTTTTCTTGCCGCCTTCCTCTCCGGACTGCGCCGCAAATTTACGTCTGTGGCGATAGTCCGTCAGAGTGTTGAGTCCGTCGTCCACCTCAAATATGACGTCGCCGCCTCTTCCGCCGTCGCCGCCATCCGGGCCGCCGTCCGGCACATATTTTTCACGGCGGAAGCTGACATGCCCATCGCCGCCTTTTCCTGATTTTATGATAATCGTTGCTCTATCTGCAAACATTATTTTCTACCTCATACTCTATATCACAATAACAACAGAAGCATAAAATTTTCTATAAATCTAAAAATAGACCCGACGATATGCCGGGTCTACAGTAAATCGACATGAAACGTCGTTTCATGTTATTCAGCTACTGGATATACGGAAGCCTGTTTCTTATCTCTTCCTTTTCTCTCGAATCTTAAGATACCATCTGTTAAAGCGAATAATGTGTCATCGCCACCGATACCTACGTTAGTACCTGGATGAATCTTAGTTCCGCGCTGTCTGTATAAAATGTTACCAGCTTTTACGAACTGTCCGTCTGCTCTTTTTGCTCCTAATCTCTTGGATTCGGAATCACGACCGTTCTTTGTAGAACCAACTCCCTTTTTATGAGCAAAAAACTGAAGGTTCATATTCAACATGTCTTACACCTCCCTAAAATCTAAGACGATATACTCGTCTCCGTAAGTAGTTTGTATTCCTTGTAAGCCTAAAACCAATGACCGCAGAAGCAAATCTGCATCATGCCCCGCGGGATGCTCCAGCCGAACTGCAATCTCCCCCGGCACCTCCGCCTCTGTCTCAAACTGTTCTGTGGTAAATGCCTCCAGAGAATTGACGGTATTGATCACCAGTGCAGAAATCCCCGCACACACAATATCCTCACCCTCATCGGCATAACCTGCATGTCCAAGACATGTAAAGCCAAGGTATTGGTCATTTTTGTTTTTGAAAATCGTTATCTTTGTCATAACAACTTTCCTATCGATTACGCGTTGATCTTTTCAATCTTAACCTGAGTAAACGCCTGTCTATGACCGTTTTTCTTGTGATAGCCAGTTTTTCTCTTGTACTTGTAAACGATAACCTTTTTGCCTCTGCCTTCTTTTACTACAGAAGCCTCTACAGATGCTTTTGCTACATCAGCTCCAACTTTGATTCCGTTGTCAGATACAGCTAAAACCTGATCAAAAGTTACT